>JBBSKE010000006.1:0-26086 GCA_038256595.1 Tepidiformales bacterium
AACGCCCCGCCGAAGTCAACGCGCTGATGATCGACTTCCTCAAGGACCTGAAATAGCCCAATGGAGCCCCGGCGCGCCAGCCCGGGGACGCGTGATTCGTCAGCAGATCGACTGCCCGCAGGCCCAGCCGACTCCTCATTGCGTTGCCGCGCCCAGGCCGAACGCGACTCTACCCGCCAGCCCTGGTCACCGGGTCACCCGCCCGCTTAGTTCCCTGCGCGGCTCGGATTTCGGAGGGTGAGTCATCGTTTGGGATTGCGGCACCGAATAGTCCGGGCCGCGACGGGCACGGAGCGGGCGTCGTGATTCGCCACCAGATCGACCGCTCGCAGGCCTGAACATCTCGGATTGCGGTATCGCGTCCGGCCCGAAAGCAACTCCGGCCGGGCAGCATGGTCGCCGAATCACGCGCCGCTTACTTCCGTGCGCGGCTCTGAGTTTTCGGCGACTATCCCGCGTCCGACCCACGCGCGCCGGGGTCCGGCATGCCGTGGCTGCGGGGATTGTCCTTCCAGACGTGGCCGGCCGCCGCTGCTGGCTCGCGGAGCAGCGTGAGCCCCAGCATCACCAGCCGGTGGAGGCCTTCGCCGCCCGCCAGCGCATATTCGTCGAGTTGCCGGCGGAATCGCGGCTCCCAGAACTTGTCGATGTGGTCCGCGACTGCCGGGACCGCCTCGTCATCCGGGTACGACGCGAAAAACAGGGCGATCCGGTTCACCATCGCGACCATCTTTTCCTGTTCCACCGGCTACGACCCTCCCACGAGGGCAGCGATGCCGGCGCCGTCGAGTTCGCGGTCCTTCTTGCGGCGCTTCGTCGTCTCGCTGCGAAGTTCCTGGTAGGCGTCCTGCCAGGCCGAAGGGCGGCTCGTCTTGCGGATCTGCACGGCGGTCACCTTGAACTCCGGGCACTCCGTCGCCCAGTCCGCAAACTCCGTCGTGACCACGTTCGCGCCCGTCCCCGGGAAGTGGAAGGTCGTATAGACCACGCCCGGCTGCATCCGCTCCGAGACCACCGCGTTGAGCGTCGTCGAACCGGCGCGGCTGGCCACTTCGACCAGGTCGCCGTCGTTGATGCCGCGATTCTCGGCGTCCCAGGGGTGAATCTCGAGCAGGTCTTCGCTGTGCCAGGCGACATTGTCCGTGCGCCGAGTCTGGGCGCCCACGTTGTACTGGCTGAGGATGCGGCCCGTCGTCAGGAGCAGCGGGAAGCGGTCCGTCGTCTTCTCGTCGGTCGGGACGAACTCCGTGATCATGAAGTTGCCCTTGCCGCGGGCGAAGGCATCGACGTGCATAATCGGCGTGCCCTCGGGGGCGACTGCGTTGACCGGCCACTGGAGGCTGCCGAGGCGGTCGAGCGCCTCGTAGCTCACGCCCGTGAAGGTCGGCGTCAGGCGCGCAATCTCGGCCATGATCTCCGAAGGATGCGTGTAGTTCATCGGGTAGCCCATCGCGTTCGAGAGCGCCATGGTCACTTCCCAGTCGCCGAGGCCGGACTTCGGCGGCATCACCTTGCGCACCCGCCCGATGCGCCGCTCGGCGTTCGTGAACGTGCCGTCCTTCTCGAGGAAGGAAGTGCCGGGGAAGAAGACATGCGCGTAGCTGGCGGTCTCGTTCAGGAAGAGGTCCTGGACGATGACGCACTCCATGGCCGCGAGCCCGGCGGTCACGTGGCGCGTGTTCGGGTCCGACTGGGCGATATCCTCGCCCTGGATGTAGATCGCCTTGAAGGTGCCATCGACGGCCGCGTCCAGCATGTTCGGGATGCGCAGGCCGGGCTCGCCCTTGAGCGTCACCGTCCAGGCTTCTTCGAACATCGAGCGCACCGAGTCGTCCGAGACGTGCCGGTAGCCGGAGAATTCGTGCGGGAAGGAGCCCATGTCGCAGGCGCCCTGCACGTTGTTCTGGCCCCGCAGCGGGTTCACGCCGACGCCCTTGCGCCCGAGGTTGCCGGTGGCCATCGCGAGGTTCGCCATGCCCATGACCATCGTCGAGCCCTGGCTGTGCTCGGTTACCCCAAGGCCGTAGTAGATAGCCGCGTTGCGAGCGGTCGCGTAAAGCCGGGCAGCGCCGCGAATCGACTCCGCGGGGACGCCGGTCAGCGTCTCGACCACTTCGGGCGAATGGCGTTCATCGGCGATGAACTCGCGCCAGCGGTCGAAGGCGCGCTTGTCGCAGCGTTCGGCCACGAAGGCTTCGTCCACGAGGCCCTCGGTCACGATCACGTGCGCGATCGCGTTGACGACCGCGACATTCGTGCCCGGGCGCAGCGGCAGGTGGTAATTTGCCTCGATATGCGGCGATTTCACGAGGTCGATCCGCCGCGGGTCGATAACGACGAGGCCGGCGCCTTCACGCAGCCGCCGCTTCATCCGCGAGGCGAACACCGGGTGCGCGTCCGTCGGGTTCGCGCCGATGACAACGATGACGTCGCTCTCTTCGACCGATTCGAAGTCCTGCGTGCCCGCCGATGTGCCGAAGGTCGTCTTCAGGCCGTAGCCGGTCGGCGAATGGCAGACGCGCGCGCAGGTGTCGACGTTGTTGTTGCCGAAGCCCGCGCGGACGAGTTTCTGGACGAGGTAGGTCTCTTCGTTCGTGCAGCGCGAGGAGGTAATGCCGCCAATCGAATCCGGGCCGTACTCCGCCTGGATGCGCTTCAGTTCGCTCGCCGCGTAGGAGATCGCCTCCTCCCAGGAGACTTCGGTCCACGGGTCGGAGATGTTCTTGCGAATCATCGGCGAGTAGATGCGGTCCTTGTGGGTCGTGTAACCCCAGGCGAAGCGGCCCTTCACACAGGAGTGGCCCTCGTTCGCCTTGCCATCCTTATAGGGCACCATGCGCACGACTTCGTTGCCCTGCATCTCGGCCTTGAAGGTGCAGCCGACGCCGCAGTAGGCGCAGGTCGTGAGCACCGAGTGGTCCGGCTGGCCCTTTTCGATGACGCTCTTTTCGGTCAGGGTCGCGGTCGGGCAGGCCTGGACGCAGGCGCCACAGGAGACGCATTCGGAGTCCATGAAGAGCATGTCGCCAGGGCTGATCTTCGAGGCGAATCCGCGGCCTTTTACCGTCAGCGCGAGCGTCCCCTGGATCTCATCGCAGGCGCGCACGCAGCGCGAACAGACGATGCACTTGGCCGGGTCGAACGAGAAATACGGGTTCGAGATGTCCTTCTGCTCGGTCAGGTGGTTTTCGCCCGCGTAGCCATAACGAACCTCGCGCAGGCCGACCGCGCCAGCCATGTCCTGGAGTTCGCAGTCGCCGTTCGCTGCACAGGTCAGGCAATCGAGCGGGTGGTCTGAGATGTAGAGTTCCATCACGCCGCGCCGCAGCTTCGCGAGCTTCGGCGAGTTCGTCGTCACCTTCATGCCCGGCTCAACCGGCGTCGTGCAGGAGGCTGGAGTGCCCTTGCGACCCTCGATTTCGAAGAGGCACATGCGGCAGGAGCCGAACGGGTCGAGGCTGTCGGTTGCGCAGAGCTTCGGCACCTTCACGCCCGATTCCATCGCCGCGCGCATCACAGACGTGCCCGCCGGGACAGTCACCGCCACGCCGTCCACCAGGAGGGCGACGGGCAACCCGGTCTGTTGCGGCGTTCCGAAGTCGGTTTCGATGACGAGTGCCATGGTGAACCTCCAGGTCCTATGCGGGGGTGCGGTCGAAATCCCCGGGGAAGTGGCGAAGGGCGCTGAGCACCGGGAAAGGCGTGAGCCCCCCGAGCCCGCAGAGTGATGCATCGAGCAGCACTTCGCAGAGGTCGTCCAGCACGATGAGATTCGCCGCGCGGGCCTCATTTGCCATGATACGGTCTATGACCTCCACCCCGCGCGTGCTGCCGATGCGGCAGGGGGTGCATTTCCCGCAACTTTCCGCCGCGCAGAACTCGAGGGCGAACCGCGCCTGCTTCGCCATATCGACCGTATCGTCGAAAACGACAATGCCGCCATGGCCGAGCAGGCCCTTGAGCGCCGCGATCGCCTCGTAGTCGATAGGGGTGTCGAGCAGGTCTGCCGGGAAGTAGGCGCCGAGTGGCCCGCCGAGTTGGACCGCGCGCAGCGGCCGCCCGGTCGCAGTGCCACCGCCGTATCCTTCGATCACTTTGCGCAGGCTGAGCCCGTAAGGTACTTCGATGAGCCCGCCCCGCTTGATGTTGCCCGCGAGCTGGATAATCGCGGTCCCGCGCGAACGCCCAACGCCGAGCGTCGCATAGGATTCGGCGCCGTTCGCGAGGATCGCCGGCACCGTCGCGAGCGAGAGCACGTTGTTCACGACCGTCGGCTTGCCGAAGAGCCCCTTGATCGCAGGGAGCGGCGGGCGGAAGCGAATCACGCCCCGCTTCCCTTCGAGGCTCTCGAGCAGGGCTGTCTCTTCGCCACAGATGTAGGCGCCCGCGCCGAGCCGGGTATCGAGGTCGAAACTGCGCCCGCTGCCCGCGACGTTCGCACCGAGATAGCCAGCCTCGCGCGCCACCGCGATAGCCCGGTTCATCATCTCGAAGGCGTCGGGATATTCGCTGCGGATGTAGATGTAGCCCATGGTCGCGCCCACGGTCAGCCCGGCGATGGTCATGCCCTCGATGAGCATGAACGGGTCGCCCTCCATCACCATCCGGTCGGCGTAGGTGCCGCTGTCACCCTCGTCGGCGTTGCAGACGATGTACTTCTGGTCGGCGGGCGCGTCCATGACAGTGCGCCACTTGATCCCGGTCGGGAAGCCGGCGCCACCGCGGCCGCGCAGCCCGGATTTGGTCACCTCATCGACAATCTCGGGCCCGGTCATTTCGAGCGCCTTCTGGAGACCCGAATAGCCGCCGTTTTCGATGTAATCCTCGAGCGATGCCGGTTCGATGACCCCGATGCGACCCATCGTGATGCGCTGCTGCGTGCGCAGGTAGTCGATTTCGTCCGGTGGCCCGAGGCGCAGGTGGTGGTCGTCGCCGTTCGTGAACCTGGCTTCGAAAAGGCTCGATACGTCCGCCACATCGACCGGCCCGTAGGCGATGCGACCGTGTGCGGTCACGACTTCGACCATCGGCTCGAGCCAGAACAGCCCGCGCGAGGAGTTGCGGCGAACATCGACCTCGATCCCTCGGAGCGGTCCCTGGGTCGTGATCGCGAGCGCCACTTCGTCCGCGCCAACCGAGCGCGCTGCCGAATCGCCGGGCACGTAGATGCGAACGCTCATGACGATGCCGCCGAGAGGAGTTGCTTCACGCGCTCGGCCGTCGCCCGCCCGTAGACCTTGCCATCAAGCATCATCGCCGGGGGAAGGGCGCAGTTACCGAGGCAGAAGACCTCCTGGAGGGTCACTTTGCCGTCGGCGGTAGTCTCGCCGTTCGCCACGCCGAGATTCGCCGAGACGTCCGCCGCCAGCGCGTCCGAGCCCATTGCCTGGCAGGCTTCGGCCCGGCAGATGCGCAGCGTGTGCGCCCCCGGCGGCTCCTCGCGGAAGTCGTGGTAGAAGCTGACGACGCCGACGACTTCCGCCTTCGACAGGTTCAAAATCTCTGCGACCAGCGGGATGGCATCTTTCGGCACATGCCCGAAGGTCTGCTGGAGGGCGTGGAGCACGGGCATCGCCGCGCCTGGGAGCGTGCTCTTTTCGCGAATGACGCGTTCTGCCAGGGCGGCGTCCCACGCTTGCGGGTTCGCCGTCCACACGGAGTTCGATTCAGCCATGCACCCGTCCCTGTCCCGAATAAACGTTGAAACTCCCGGGCCGGACGAAGCCCGCGAGCGTGATATTGAAGGTCCGCGCGATCTGCACGGCCAGGGTGGAAGGAGCGCCGACCGCCGCCACCACCTGGATGCGCGCCATCAGCGCCTTCTGCAGCAGTTCGAAACTCGCCCGGCCGCTCAGCAACAGGACCGAATTTTCCATGCGAGCGGCGGTCCCGGCCAGCACTTCGGCGCCCACGAGCTTGTCCAGCGCGTTGTGCCGCCCGACATCCTCGCGCAGGCTCAAGAGGTTGCCTTCGGGGTCGAAAAGTCCCGCCGCGTGCAGCCCGCCCGTCGCCTCGAACACGGCCTGGGCCTGCCGTAGAGTCGCCGGGAGACCCGTAATCAGGCCGCTTGTCACCGCCGTCGTCTCGGGGAGCAGGGTGCAGCCGGTGATCGCGAGCGCGCTCAGCGAGGCCTTGCCGCAGACCCCACAGGCGCTGGTCGTGGTGAAATTCCGCTCCTGCCGGCCGATGTTCAGGGGCACGCCGCGCTTCAACTTCACGAGCACGGTATTGCAGCGTTCGTCCTCATTTTCGACCTCGCGGCAATAGCCAACGTCGTCGATATCGGCAGTCGCGTGGACGATGCCTTCGCCGAAAAGAAAGCCTGCGGCGAGTTCGAAATCGTTGCCCGGGGTGCGCATCGTGACCGTGATCGGCCGCCGCCCGCGCGACTCACCGTCGTCCCAATCGACCCGGATCTCGAGCGGCTCTTCGACCGCGAGATGATCCTCTTCGTTCAGCCAGCGGCCATCACGGAAGCGTCCGACGTGCATGTTCGCCTGGCTCGAAGGTGGGCGGATCATTGCTGGTCATCATAGCACCATGGCCGCGGCCGAACCTCCGCGCGGCGTGCAAGGGGTTCGAATTGTGTATGCTCCGCACACTCAACGGAGGTCACGTCCATGAAAGTTGTCACGCTCACGAAACTGCCCAGCGAACCCGTCGAAGGCGCGCTCTTCACGCCCGGCGTCAGCCGCTCGTTCATGTTCCCGACCGGGACGATGTCCTCGAGCCTGATCCACTTCGGCGCCGGTTCGCGCAACAAGTTCCACACGCACACGAGCGACCAGATCCTCATCATCACTGCTGGCACCGGCGTGGTCGCAACAGATGCCGAGGAGATCACGGTCAACGAAGGCGATGTCGTCCTCATCCCGGCCGGCGAGAACCACTGGCACGGCGCCCCCGGCGCAACCCCGATGTCGCACATCACGATCATGGAGCAGAGCTCGAAAACCACCCAGAACGAGGAGTAGCGTCCGATGTAGCATATTGACAGCGCTCGTCATGCTGGCATGGTGCTGCGGTTATGCGTACTACCGTCACCCTCGATCCCGATGTCGTCGAGCAGCTCAGGGCGCTCGCGCGTCGCCGTAACCTATCTTTCAAGGCCGCCTTGAATAACGCCGTACGTTCCGGGTTAGCGGCCGAGCGAGGAGGCGCTCGCCGTTACCAGGCGCCGTCCCGCCCGATGGGACTCCGACCCGGGGTGGACCTCCATCGCGCACTGCGGCTGGCAGACTCGCTCGTTGACGAGGAGATAGTCCGTGACCTGGAGCTCCGGAAGTGAAGCTGCCGGACGTGAACCTTCTGCTTTATGCGTTGGATGAGACGTCGCCCGGGCTCGTGCCTGGCTCGAAGACCTGCTCTCGGATACCGAGCCCGTCGGGTTCTCCTGGCTGGTGCTGCTCGCGTTCTTGCGGCTTTCGACGCGCGCCCAGGTGTTCACGAATCCGCTTACGCCAACCGAGGCGTTCGACTGTATCGACGGCTGGCTCGCCCAGCCGTGCGCGCTGGTGGTGCACCCAACCGAGCGGCACCCGGGCATCCTCCGTGGGCTGATGGAGCCACTCGGCACGGCGGGCAACCTGACATCGGATGCTCACCCTGCGGCCCTAGCAGTCGAGCATGGCGGGGAGGTCTGCTCAGCGGACACCGATTTCTCGCGCTTCCGCGGGCTCCGCTGGAGCAATCCGCTGGTCTAGGCCGTCCCCGGCAGCACTCCCTCTGCGCGCAGTTCCTTGAACGCCGCTTCGAACGCCGAGATCGTCTGGTCGATGTCGGCGCCCGTGTGGACCGCGCTGACGAAGCCGCTCGGGCCGCCCCAGGTGTGGACGCCGTGGTTCAGCAGCGAAAGCGAGAGCAGCCGGCTCCAATCGCCGCCGGCCGCGTTCCCGGCGACACCGTCCGGCAGGTCACGCGGGTCCCAATCGCGCGCGCCCGGCCAGAAATCCGGCCCGAGCACAACCTTGAACTCGCTCACCTGCCCGTAGGCGCAGCCCTGGATGTCGAGATTCGTCAGCAGTTCGTTGATTCGCTTGCGCAGTTCGCTCGCAAGCTGGTTCGCGTGCGCCTGGGCCGCCCCATCGCCGACTTCGCGCAGGGCAGCCACGCCCGCAGCCGCCGAGAGCGGATTCGCGTTGAATGTGCCCGGGTGGGCCACTTTTTCGACCTTCGAACCCGCAGCCGGGAATTCGAGCCGCTCGAGCAGGTCGCGCCGACCGGTGACCGCACCGCCCGGGAGCCCGCCGGCCATGATTTTCGCCAGCGTCGTCAGGTCCGGCACCACCCCTTCGAGCGACTGCACGCCGCCCGGGCTCCAGCGGAATCCCGTGACCACTTCGTCCATAACCAACACGAGGCCGCGCTCGGCGGTGTACTGGCGAAGCTCCTGGATGAAGCCGCGCGGCAGCGGCGTCATGCCCGAACTCGCGCCCGAGGCTTCGATGATTACCGTGCCGATGTCCTCGCGCCCTGCGATGATCTCGCGCACAGCCGCCATATCGACCGGCGCGACGACCACGCTATCGAGCGTCGATTGCGGGACCCCGGGCGGCGTCGCGTTCGAGTAGCTGGAGTTGGCAACTACATAGTCGTGCCAGCCATGGAAATGCTTGTCGAACTTGAGCACGGAGGGCCGCTCGGTTGCCGCGCGGGCAAGGCGCAGCGCCATGAGCGTCGCCTCGGTCCCCGAGCTCGTGAACCGCACCACCTCGGCCGAGGGAACGAGCTTGATAATCTCCTCGGCCCACTCGATTTCGCGCTCGTGGCTCGCGCCGTAGTGGGTGCCGCGGCTCGCCTGCGTGACCACCGCCTCGGTCACCGCCGGGTGGCTATGCCCGAGCAGCAGTGCGCCGTGCCCCATCACGTAGTCGATGTATTCGAAGCCATCGACGTCCCACTTCCGGCTGCCAACCGCGCGGTCGACATAAATCGGAAAAGGGCGGAGGAACCGGCCATCGTGCGTGACCCCACTCGGGAGCACCTTCGCGGCGCGTTCGTAGAGCGTCTTCGCTCCCGGGTGCGTATCCACGTACTGCTGCTCGATGGTCATGATTGCGCCTCCGGGAGTGTTCGCCGTAGTGTGGCACGCTCGCGCCCCGACTTCCACGGGCGCGCATGCCGTACCTCAAACAGAAGCGCGACCGTAAGGGAGTGCGTGCCAGTAGGGCACGGCACCCACATGACCAGCCGCCGGGAATCCTCTCCTGGTGCCGGTCCCGGATCATGGCACCTCAGATGGCCAATCGCCGCGAATCCTCGCCCGGCAGCCGACCCGGATCATGGTCGCCATTCGTCGCCGGGCACGCATTCCTTAACAGTCGCGCTTCTGTTTATGTGCGGCGGTCCATCCCGCGCCGCGCCTCCTGGACCGCCAGCCAGATGCCTGCACCGATGAAGAGAATGCCCGCCGCCATCGACACCCCGAACCCGCCCTGGTTCTGGTAGCCCAGCGCCGAACCCGCCAGCCCGAGCCCGATGACACACGCGGGGGTCATCCAGCGCGACCAGGTGCCCCGCTTCTTGCGACCGGCATACATGCCGAAAATCATCAGGAACATCACCATAACGATCGTCGATTCCTGCACTCGCTACTCTCCCGGGGCGTGCTCTTCGCGTCCGCCCTCCATCGACTCATCTCGCAGCCGCGCCGGGATCCAGTTGCTCAATAGCACGTCGATCTGGTCGGCCGCCTGGATCAGCGAGTGGCCCGCTTCGGCGTAGAGGACGATCCGTTTCGGCTCCAGCGCCCGCCGGAAGATGTCCTCGCTCGCTTCGTGGTCGAGCACCGTGTCCGACATGCCATGCACGAGCAGCAGCGGCTTGCCGAGGCTCTCGACCTGCCGCGTCCCGTGCAGTTGCGGCGACATCGAGACCACGCCGTTGACCAGCGGGAAGAGTTCGCCCGCCTTGATCACGACTGCCCCGCCAAAGCTGTGGCCGATGAGCACGAGGTCAGTCGCGCCGATCCCCTTGAGGAACGAGCAACCGGCGAGCGCATCGAGGACGCATTCTTCGAAGTCGTTCGGCTGGCGGTACTGGACGCGAAGCACCGTTACCTGCGATTCGGCCAGCAACGCGGGCAACCGCGTGTAGAGCCCGTTCGCCGGGCCGTCATACCCGCCCATTGCGCCGCCGACGCAAATGACCGCGCCGCTGCCGCCCTCGACCGGGTGGAGAATCCCCTCGATGTTGCCACGGGTGGTCTGGAGGGTGATGTTGACCGTGCCCTCGACCTCTCCGGGTGTCCCACCCGCACGAAGGATGCGAAGGTCGAGGTCCTGCTGGGGGTCGGCGAAGGGGTTGTCAGTCATGCCAGCAACTATACGGGAGATGCCGCTTGTGCTGCCGCCGCCGCGCCGGTCGCCCATCGATTGACCCTCTGCTAGGCTCGAATCACATTCATATGTTCGGGCGCAGCAGTGCCCACGGAGGATTTACATGACTATTCGATTCGATGGACAGGTCGCGCTTGTCACTGGCGCCGGCGCTGGCCTTGGCCGGGCATACGCACTCGACCTCGCCGCTCGCGGCGCAAAAGTCGTCGTCAACGACCTCGGCGGCGACCCCGCGGGCGAGGGCGAGAACCGCTCCGCCGCCCAGAAGGTGGTCGACGAGATCACGGCCGCCGGCGGCGAAGCCGTCGCGAACTACAACAGCGTCGCCGACTACGACGGCGGCTACGAGATGGTGAAGACAGCCATCGATAACTGGGGCCGCCTCGACGTGGTCATCTGCAACGCCGGCATCCTCCGCGATGTCGCCTTTCACAACATGAGCGAGCAGGACTGGGACAAGATTTTCGCCGTCCACAGCCGCGGCGCCTTCACCGTCCTGCGTGCCGCCTGGCCGGTCTTCCGCACGCAGTCCTACGGCCGCGTCATCCTCACGACCTCGTCCTCGGGCATCTGGGGCCAGTTCGGCCAGGCTAACTACGGCGCCGCGAAGACCGCGATGCTCGGCCTCATGAACGTCCTCAAGCAGGAGGGCGTGAAGTACAACGTGACCGTCAACACCGTTGCCCCGGTCGCCGGCACGCGCCTGACTGCGCAGGTCATGTCCCAGGAGATGGTCGACAAGCTCAAGCCCGAATTCGTCGCCCCCGCCGTCATCTATATGGTATCGAAGGAGTGCGAGGACAGCGGCCTGATTATCGAAGCCGGCGCCGGCAACTTTAACCGCGCCGCGATGGTCAAGGGCCCCGGCATCCGTCCCGGCATGGACACCCCGCTCGACGCCGAATGGGCCCAGGAGCACTGGCCCCAGATCACGAGCATGGAAGCCGCCGAACCGATGTGGCGCTCCGGCCAGAGCCTGAAGGACTTCCTCGCCGCCAAAAAGGCCTAGCCACAGAGAACCCGCAATGCGAACAAATGGCCGCCAAATCCCTCGATTCGGCGGCCGTTTTGCATGATCGGCGTCGCTTGGACCTACGTCCGGCCGGTGTGCCAGTCGAACTGCTGCGGCTTCCGCTGGGCCTTCGGGCTGATGACGATGTGGACCAACGCCGGGCCCTCGCCTTCGTTCGCGGCCTTGAGCGCCGGGAGAATCTCCTCCGGCCGCTCGACGTGGTAGCCGCGGCCGCCGAACGCCTCCATCACCTTCTCGTAGCGCGCGCCCGGGAGCAGCCCGCCAGGAGGAATGGCGACACCCGGCCGAATCTCGCTGATGCCCCCGCCGATGCCGTTGTTGTTGATGACCACCGTCGTGATCGGCAGGTTGTAGCGCACCATCGTCTCGACTTCCATGCCGCTGAACCCGAAGGCCGCGTCCCCTTCGACCGCGACAATCCGCTTGCCCGGGTTCACGACCGAGGCGGCGATCGCGAAGCCCATGCCGACGCCCATCGTCCCATAGGTGCCGGCGTCGAGCCGCGTGCGGGCGTCGAAGTTCGGGAGGATGGCGCGGCCGATGTCCATCGTGTTCGCGCCCTCGCTCACGATGATCGTGTCGCGCGGCATGGCATCGCGGACGTCCTTGAGCACCCGCTGGTAGTTCAGCGGCACGCTGTCGTCCGCCATCATCTGCTGCGTGACTTCGTCATTCCGCTGCGCGGCGTTGGCGATGCCCGTGCGCCAGGTGCTCTCCGCCGGGTACTGCCACGGCTCCGATTCGAGCAGGTTGTTGAGCTGGCCGACAATCGCCTTGCCATCGCCGACGAGTGCGACTTCGGCGTTCACGTTCGTCCCGATCTCTTCGGGCGTGATGTCGAGCTGGATGACGCGCACGTCCGGGCGGAAGCGCGGCGGCAGGCCAAAGTGCAGAATCCAGTTGAAGCGCGCGCCGAGGAGCATCACGAGGTCGGCGTTCTGGAGCGCGTGCGTGCGCGCTGCCGCAACCGAGAGCGGGTGGTCGTCCGGGACCACGCCCTTGCCCATCGGCGTCGCGAGATACGGGAGTTGCGTGCGCTCGATGAACTCGCGCACTTCGTTCTCGGCGCGCGACCAGGCCATCCCCTTGCCCACGATGACGAGCGGGTTCGAAGCCGACTTGAGCGCATCGATCGCGCCGCGAATCGAATCCTCGGGCGCCATCGTGCGCGGCGGTTCGCCGACGATCATGCCCGGCTCGACCTTCTCCTCGTCCACGGGGGCCGTGAGAATGTCGTCCGGGAGGTCGAGGTAGGACGCGCCCGGGCGCCCAAAGAGTGACTTGCGGACGGCCTGTTCGACATAGAACGGGATGCGCTCCGCGCTCTCGACGGCGTGCGCATACTTGCAGAACATGCGCACCGCATCGACCTGGTTCTCCTCCTGGAAGGCGCCGCGGCCGTTCTGGTAGACAGCGGAGGCGCCACCGATGAGGAGCATCGGCCAGCAGTTCTGCTGCGCGTTCGCGAGGCCGGCGATTGCGTGGATGACGCCCGGTCCGGAGACGACGGTCACCGCCTGGGGCCGCCCGGTGAGGTACCCCGCAGCCTGCGCGGCATAGGATGCGGCCTGTTCGTTGCGCATGCCGACGTACTGGATGCCCGCTTTCTGTGCCGCGGCGGCGAAGGCCGTAATCGGAAACCCGACGACGCCGAAAAGGTAGTCAATGCCCTGTTGCTTCATGCTGCGAGCGAGAAGCTCGGCCCCGGTGATGGTCATCTGCTGGTTCTCCTTCTGGTGCGAATACCCGCGAGCGGGCGTGCTTCGCGGCGAGAGCAGCCCGTTGCGCGGGTCGCCCGTGCGATTGCGCCGCATCCTACGCCACGCGCAGCAAAGCGCACGTCCTTGCAGATGTTTAAATCACGAGGGCTACAAACTACTCAGAGTCGGCGATCTCCGAGGACGGAAGCCGCACCGAAAAGGTCGAGCCGACGCCAGGCGCGCTTTCGACCTCGATCGTCCCGGCGAGCGCAGTCACCAGGTCGCGAGTCAGTGAGAGGCCCAGGCCGATGCCGAAGACCGTCGCCCGCTGACCGGCCTCTGTTCGAAAGAACCGCTCGTAGATGCGCGGCTGGTCCTCTTCCGAGATGCCGATGCCGTTGTCCGACACTTCGGCGACGGTGAAACCTTCATCCTGGCGGGTCCGAACAACGATCGCCCCGCCGTTCGGCGTGTAGCGAATCGCATTGGAGAGGAGGTTCGTGAAAATCGACTGCACGGCTGCTTCGTCCCCGAGGACGTAGTCATGCCCGGCGTCGTACTCCTCGGTCAGTGTGAGCGCTTTCTCGATGGCGCTTGCGCGGCCCCAGCGGACGACTCGCTGGAGAATCCGGTTGAGCTGGAGCGGCACGATTTCGAGTTCCCGCTGCTCGTTCTTGCTCGCCGCGAGCAGCTCTTCGCGCAGCGTCAGCATACGCTCGATAGCGAACATTGCGTCCGATTCGCGCTCGTTCAGGTCCTCGGGCCAGCTGTTTCGCTCTTCCAGGAACTTCCGGATCGACGAGACGTTCACCTTCACAACCATGAGCGGGTTGCCAAGCTCATGGCTGACGCCGGCGAGGAGCGAAAGCCGGCTCTGCTCGGCCCGGGCGGCATCTTCAGCGAGCGCCATCTCCCGGGTGGCGGCTGCGTCTGCATCGGCCAGGAGCTTTTCGGAGATGGAGCTAAATGCCAAACCATAGGCCACGAGGACTTCCAGCAGAAACCGGTGGGCCGAGATAAGTGGCCCCGTATCATCCTCTTCGCCGATGAACGACTCGGTGGCTTCGTCGTGAAGGGCCTTGATGTCCATCGGCGTCATGCCGGCTTCGATGAACGAATTGCCGAGCGCTGCGGCCTCCGTCAGCAGGGAGGTGTCGTGCGAATCGCAGAAACTCTGTAGGAGCGAGATGTAGGTCTGTCCTGCTGTGTCCGGCATGTCACTCCTGATTCAGCAGCCGTGTCCTGGGGAACGGTGCCTCCCGCCATCTTACAAGCTGAAGCGAAAGCAGGAATGCCAGAGAATCCCCCAACTTCGTAAGCGCGCCCCAACAGAAGCGCTCGCGCCTAGAGGCGAGTGCTTGCCCAGCCTCGCGCCAGCCTGATTTCGGCCGACCGCGCCACAAACCGTATGCCAGGTCAGGTCGCCAGCGAACAGAAGCGCTCGCGCCCAGGCGAGTGCCTGCCCAGCCTCGCGCCGGCCCAACTCGCCCGGCAGCGCCACGAATCGCACTGCATCGGTTAGGTCGCCCAAACAGTAGCGGTCGCGCCCAAGCGCCTACTTCCCGGCGTCCTCGTTTCGCGACTCTTCCCAGGCCATCCGCGTCGCCTTCGATGCCACCTCGTAGTCAAACCCACGCCGCTGCAGGAACGGGCCGATCTTCGCGAGGAACGCCTCGTAGCTTTCCTTCGGCGCGTGGCGGGCCTTGTTCTTTGCCAGTTCGACCGCGGTGTTGAAATCGTCGATGTCGGCGGTGGCGACGCTGGCCTGCGTGGGGTCGATGCCCCGGCCGAGGAGCTCGTAGCGCAGCATCCGGCGGCCCCGCGGGGCACTCCGTTGGCGCCCTTCGACCCAGGCCTGCGCGAACGATTGGTCGTCGAGCAGGCCGGAGCGGTTGAGCCGCTCGATCTCGTCATCGATGGTCTGAGGGTCGATGCCGCGCATACCGAGGCGGGTCCGCATCTCGCTCTGGCTGCGGGGCCGGTGCGAGAGCAGCCGTAGGGCGACTTCGTGCGCATTCACCCGGTGCTCGGCCTTCTCGAGCGAGTGCAGCAATTCCGGGGTCGCTTCTTGGCCTTCGGAAAGGCGCACCTTCGCGATCGCCTCATCGCTGAAGATGAACTCGCGGCCATCGGAAAGGCAGACGAGGCGGTGCGTACCGCGGCCGGCAGTGCGGATTTCGAGGATAGTGGCGGGACTGGGCGGGTCGTCCATGGGGCTGCCTCGCTCCCACGCCGCGATGCCGGCAGTTCCGGCTGCTATGCGCGGAGGGCTACGGCATCTTCTCCTTTCGGCTTGTTCGCAACTCCGCTGACCACCAGGCCGGCTTCCTTGCGAATCTCGACTTCGAGGGTGTCGGTCACGTCGCCGTTGTCCTCGAGGAACTGCTTGGCATTCTCGCGTCCCTGGCCGATGCGCAGGTCGCCATAGCTGTAGAAGGCGCCATTCTTCGTCAGCACGCCATACTCTACGCCAAGGTCAACGATGTCGCCCGTGCGGCTGATGCCCCGGGGCGTCGTGAACATAATGTCGAACTCAGCGGTGCGGAACGGGGCGGCAACCTTGTTCTTCACGATTTTCGCCTTCGTGCGGCGGCCGATGACATCGTTCCCCTTCTTGATCGACTCGACGCCGCGCACTTCGATGCGGACTGAGGAGTAGAATTTCAGGGCGCGGCCACCGGGCGTCACTTCCGGGTTGCCGAACACGATGCCGACCTTTTCGCGCAGCTGGTTAATGAAGATGACCGCCGTGCTCGTGCGGGCGATAGTGGCGGTGAGCTTGCGCAGCGCCTGCGACATGAGGCGCGCCTGCAGGCCGACGTGCGTGTCGCCCATATCGCCTTCGATCTCGGCGCGCGGCACGAGGGCGGCAACAGAGTCGATGACGATGGCGTCGACCGCGTTCGAACGCACCAGCGCCTCGCAGATTTCGAGCGCCTGCTCGCCGGTGTCGGGCTGGGAGACGAGGAGGTCTTCGATGCGGATGCCGAGGTCGCGGGCGTAGTTCGGGTCCATCGCGTGTTCGACGTCGATGTAGGCAGCGGTGCCGCCGGCCTTCTGCGCCTGGGCCATGATGTGCTGGGCGAGGGTGGACTTACCGGCCGATTCGGGGCCGTAAATCTCGGTGACGCGTCCCCGCGGGATGCCACCGATGCCGAGCGCGATATCTACGGCGATAGAGCCGGTGGAGATCGCTTCGACGGTCATTGCCGCCTGCTGGGCCTCGCCGAGGCGCATGACGGAGCCTTTGCCGTACTGCTTGTCCAGCTGCGCAAGGGCCAGTTCGAGTGCGCGGGCGCGATCGGCTTCTGCTGCCATGGGGGACTCCACCGGGGAACAGATTGCGGGATTGTAGCATCCGCCGTTCCGCCTGGGGCTACTCTACGACAGTGCAAACATATGTTCTAGCGATTGGTGACACTCTCGTCTTGGAAATTGCAGATTTCTGGTTATCCGGGCGAACTCTCGGAAAGCAGCGAACAGACTGGCTCAGGCCGGGACACGCTCAGGCGCCGGAGCAGCACTCCAATCAGCATACGCCTGATTCCCTGCATCGCTCGTACGTGGAGCGACGCCCGTCGAACTCGCTGCTGGCAAAGTGGTCGCCGAGCTTGCCATGGCTGCCAGCGTTTCCTCGAGGAGCTCTTCGACCGAAATGCCACGCGCTTCGGCGACCAGGCGAATCTGGCGGGCACGGTCGATCGGCATTCTCATCGACAGCGCCACCGTTGCGTACTGGGAGACGCCAGGGCGACTCGACCAGGCGCGCGTCCATTGCCTGGGCGGCGTCCGCTGTCTCTACGAGTTTCTGATGCTTCTTCGCGTTCATCTTCCGGTTTCCCAATACTGCACCTGCCTTGGACTGCTGGGATAGGCGGTGATTGGCCGCCAGACACCTGCCTCGATATCGACCATCTTAATCGGAACGGTCCACACGCCTCTCGTGTTCGATTTGCCGATCATGAGGTGTGTAGCCGACCGGTCGCCGGACGGTGGATTGTGAGCGAGCGCGGTAGATCAGCGAGAATCTCGTAGCCCACGAACAGGCACTGATCCCCTTTTGTTCGATATGGCCCATGTTCCACTCATCGAACTCTAGTCGGCGGATGTCGAGCCGCGCCGGGCTGATCTTCTTTGGTTTTCGCTTCCTGCCTGCGTTCATCGTGTCTCCGTCAACGCGTTCGAACCTGCATGTAGCCCGTTCAGTTACCACGAGGCCAGGCAAGAGGCCGGGGACTTCATCTCTTCCTGGTGCGCACCCTTGGACCATTCCGGCCCGCCGGGCAACGGCATATCCTCGATGTATGGCCAAACTCTCGGTCCGCGTGACTCCCCGCGGCGGGCGGGACAGTATCGATGGGTTCGGCGCCGACGGCGTGCTCCGGGTGCGTGTATCCGCGGCCCCGGCCGATGGCGAGGCGAACGAGGCGGTCCGCAGGCTGTTGGCGAAGGCGCTCGGCCTGCCACCACGCGATATCAGCCTCGTTTCCGGGACGACTTCCCGCCTGAAGGTCTTCGAAACACCAATTTCGGACGCAGAACTTATTGCGAGGCTCGAAACCTTCACGTAACGCGCGCGCGTGCCCTACACTCAATCACGATGACTCACATCGGAGGGTGACGGCTTACCGGTCGCCCCTCTCTTGCCTTTAGCGGGCACAATCCCCACCCCGGGGAGGTGTTCGTAGCCTCGACCGAACGGCGTGGCGGGCACCGGACAGTGCATGATCTGCATTCGCTCCGGGATAAATTCCACATGAGTCGCAAGGACTGGTTTTCCCATGGCAAAAATGACTGGTGCTCAAATCGTGCTGGAGTCTCTCCGCCGCGAAGGGGTAGACACGATCTTTGGCTATCCCGGCGGCACGATTCTCCCCCTTTATGACACGCTCCCCCAGTTTCCCGATATTAAGCACATCCTCGTTCGTCACGAACAGGGTGCCGCCCACATGGCCGACGGCTATGCCCGGGCGACCGGCAAGCTTGGCGTCTGCCTCGGGACCAGCGGGCCCGGCGCGACGAACCTCGTGACCGGCATCTGCACGTCGTGGATGGATTCGACCCCGGTCCTCGCGCTCACCGGCAACGTTGGCCGCTCGCTCCTCGGCCGCGATGGCTTCCAGGAAGCGGACATCACCGGCATCACCCAGCCGATCACGAAGCACAACTACCTTGTGATGCAGCCGCAGGACATCGCCCTCAGCATCCGTGAGGCCGTCCACATCGCCACCACCGGCCGCAAGGGACCGACCCACGTCGACATCCCCAAGGACGTCTTCCAGGAAGAGACCGAGTTCGAATGGCCCGAAGAAGTGCGCCTCCGCGGCTATAAGCCGACCACCGAGGGCCACCCCGGGATGATTAAGCGCGCAGCCGACCTGATTGACCAGGCAAAGAAACCGATCATCATTGCCGGCCACGGGATCATCTGGGGCGAAGCGGGCGCGGAACTCGTCGAGTTCGCCGAAAAGGCCCAGATCCCGGTGATCACGACCTTCCTCGGGATCGGCGGCTTCCCGGAATCGCACGTCCTTAGCTATGGCTGGCTCGGCATGCACGGCATGTTCTATGCGAACCACGCCGCCGATAAGGCAGACCTCGTCATCGGCATCGGCATGCGCTTCGACGACCGCGCGATGGGCCGCTTCAAGGATTTCAACCCAGGCGTCAAAATCGTCCACATCGATATCGACCCGGCTGAGATCGGCAAGAACTTCAGCACCGCCGTCCCGATTGTCGGCGACGTGAAGCGCGTGCTCCCGAAGCTGACCGAGCAGGTCAAGCTCAACACCCACGGCGAGTGGATTCGCTGGATCGACCAGCTCCGCGAAGAGCACCCGAGCCTCGAAATCCGCGAGACCCGCCGCATGCTCCCGCAGTACGTGATGCGCTCCATCTACGACGAGACGAACGGCGACGCCACCATTGTCACGGGCGTGGGCCAGCACCAGATGTTCGCCGGCCAGCACTACACCTATAACCGCCCGCGCCAGCTCATCTCCTCGGGCGGCCTCGGGACGATGGGCTTCGAACTGCCGGGAGCCATCGGTGCGCAGGTCGGCACGCCGGACGCCGAGGTCTGGGCAATCTGCGGCGACGCCGGCTTCCAGATGACCATGCACGAGATGGCCGTCCTCGTGGACCAGCAGCTCCCGGTGAAAATCGCCATCTTCAACAATGGCTACCTGGGCATGGTTCGCCAGTGGCAGCAGCTCTTCTACGACAAGAACTTCGTTTCTGTGGCGGTAACCCAGCCAGACTTCTGCAAGCTCGCCGACGCCTATGGCATTCGCGCCATCTCCGTCGAGACGAAGGCGGAAGTCGGCCCGGCCATCCGCGAGGCGCGCAACTACAAGGGCCCAATCCTGCTCGACTTCCGCATCGACCAGGAAGAGAACGTCTGGCCGATGGTGCCCGCGGGCGCCTCGCTTGCCGAGACTATCGAAGCCCCGGAGATGGAGCTGACGCGATGAGCGCCACCACCAACGGCACCCGGCCGCGTCCCCGTAACCACACCGTCGTCGCCATCGTGGAAGACAAGCCAGGCGTGCTCATGCGCGTCTCCAGCCTCTTCCGGCGGCGCGGGTTCAACATCGAATCCCTCGTCGTTGGGCCGACCGAAGAGCCGGGCCTCAGCCGCATCACGCTGACCGTAGATGGCGAAAGCGCGCCCATCGAGCAGGTCGAAAAGCAGCTCTACAAGCTCATCGACGTCATCAAGGTCAGCGACCTGACGCAGGAAGACATGATCGCCCGCGAACTGGCCCTCGTGAAGGTGCGCTGCAACAACGTGAACCGGCACGAACTGCTGGATATCGCGACCGTGTTCCGTGCCGATGTGGTCGATATCGCGACCAGCTCGCTCATCCTCCAGGTGGTGGGCGACGAGGACAAGATCAACGGCCTCGTGAAGATGCTCGAACCCTACGGGATTCGCGAGCTCAGCCGCACGGGGATGATGGCGATGGTCCGCGGTGCGAAGACCACCACGGTCCACGACGTCGAACCCGAGAAGATCGCCAAGATCCATCAGAGCCAGGGCCGCCGGGTCGAAGGCCGGGAACTGCCCCACAGCAGCGATTAAACGGGTCGTACATCTGTACGATATCATCTAATGACTCGTTGAAATGAGAATGCAGGGATGCTCACACGGGCATCCCTGCATTTTTTTCGTCCAGCCGTACAACTTCGCAACGCAAGCGGTGCAAAGCTGCGACGCCTTAGGCGGTGACGATGTCCGAAGACATTGGGCCGAGTGCCCCGAGCAGCTCGCTCTTCTCCTTCTCCGGCACCTTGAACTTGTCGAGCGACTTCAGGAGGTCTTCGACGAGGGCATTGAAGTCGGCCATGGTGACCTTCATGCCCGCGGGGGCAGCCTTCATGTCGCGGCCGGTGTACTTCTCCGGGCCGCCGGTTGCCATCCCGAGCTGGTTGACGAGCATCATGTTCAGGCGCGGCAGGTCGGTGTTTGCGAAGAACTTATTGATGCGAGTATCGGCAGCGACATTGGCCAGGAAGTCGTCCACAACCGCCTTGAGCGCCGTTGCCCCGCCCAGTCGCAGATAGAGCGACTGAGTTGCCGCGCCGCCTGCGGCTGTCGCAGCGGTGGTTGCTGCAGCGCCAGTGGTTGCGGTTGCTGGTGTCTCTTCGTCGTCATCGCCGCAGCCGACGAGAATGAATGCGCCGCCGAAGACCGCCAGGCCGCCGGCCCCTCGCAGGAACGAACGGCGCCCAACCGGGCCTCGCTTGATGGTAATTTCCTCCGCCATTGCGGCCTCCTCGAGAGTGTTCTCTCGTGCAGACCTACGGGCCCGATGGGCGGAGTGATCACCGCTGAGGGCACGACAAAGCCAGGCCTTACCCCAGCCTTAACACTCTGCCTGAATAAACCTCGACAAAGACCTGCGCGGAATGGTAGCGAGTTCAGGCAGCTCGCTGTGCCGTTGACGGGATTCAGAAACGTTCGTACCTTAATTCACAAGCGCATACATTTCCCGGGGCACGAACCTACTGCCCCATTACAAGGAAAGATTTTCTCATGACACGAGCCTCTTCCGAAGAAGGCAAGGCCCCGGTTTCCGCGGTACTTGGCCAGCGAATCCGCGTGGCCCGGCGAGACGCCAATATGAGCCAGGGCCAGCTCGCGGCAGCACTGAACACCACGCAGAGCGCCATCAGCCTCTATGAGGCCGGTCAGCGTTCCGTGGGCATTGACATGTTGCTCAACGTGGCACGCATTCTCAATCGCCCCCTGCACTACTTCCTCGGCGAAAGCGGCGAGATGCTCTACGTTCGCGAGAGCGCCATCGCCAGCCTGATCGACGAACTCGAGCAGCACCCCGAGGATCTTCCAGAACTCATGGCATACTGGGAGTATCTCCGCTGGAAGCGGCTCGGCGCGAACGGGACCTCCCCACTCTAGCCCGCCCTCCGGAAAAGCTGAACCATGACTCGCGTCCTCTGCGACCCCACGGATGCCCGCCGCATCTTGAACCCCGGGCCGCTCGCCATCGTCACCACGTCCTGGCGAGCGATGCCGAACGCCGCGCCCATCGCCTGGACGACGACGCTCTCGATGAAGCCCCCGGTGGTCGGCTGCGTGATACATCCGCATCGCCACACTGCGGACATGATCCGCTTCAGCGAAGAGTTCGCGATCAACATCCCTGGGCCTGGGCTGCTCAAGCAGGCGGCCTATCTCGGCAGCCTCACCGGCCTGAATATCAACAAAATCCAGAATTCGAAGCTCGACACCTTCAAGGCGATGCGCATCGACGCGCCCCTGATCGAAGGCTGTCTCGCCTGGATCGAATGCGGCCTCCAGGACGTGATCCAGATCGGCGACCACACGCTCTTCGTCGGCAAAGTCGTCACCGTCCAGGCGCTGGACGAAGCCTACGGATCGAAATGGCTGCTCACCTCGAAGGAACTGAGCCCGGTCGCCTACCTTGGCGGCACGAGCTACGCCTCGATTGGCGAGCCGATGGAGAGCGCCTTCGAAGTCGACGAATTCGGCGGCCTTGTGGTCGAATCGGCCGAGGAACGCGAAGAGCGGGAGGAACTGAACGCCCGCCGCATCGAAGCGCTGGCGAGTGACCCGGAAAACACGATCCTGCTGGGGTAGTGGAGCTGCTAGCTGCTAGCTTGCCGACCGAGGACGTCGTCAGCTCGGCCGGTGGGAAATGGACGGCGATTTCGAATCGATTGACCCGGCAGGCCCGTGCTGCGGCACCGCCGAACCCCGTCGTGCTAGCAGCTAGCCGCCTAGAAGCTCCCAGCCCTCCGCCCCCGCTATACTCGCGCGCAACCTCTTTGCCCGGAGCCGCCCATGCAATCCAATTTCGTCCAGACCCGCGACCTTCGCATGCACTACCTCCAGGCTGGCACGGGCGAGCCGGTCATCTTTATCCACGGCTTCCCCGAGACCTCCTACGAGTGGCGCCACCAGTTCGCCGCCCTCTCCGGCACCTATGCCTGCTTCGCCCCCGACACCCGCGGCTATGGCCAGACCGACAAGCCGGGCAACCGCGTCTCCCGCCAGCTCCTCGCCCAGGACATTATCAACTTCATGGACGCGCTCGGCATCGAAAAGGCGGCCGTGGTGGCGCACGATTGGGGCGGGATTATCGCCTTCAAGCTCGCTATCGACTGGCCCGATCGGGTCACACGCCTGGCCCTGCTCGACACGCTCTGTACTGTCTGGTCGCCCGGTGGCGTCCACGGCTACTGGTTCAAAGCCGAACCGTACCCGGAGGAGTTCTTCGCGAAGTACCACGGCGCGTTTATCGACACCGTCCTCCGCGGCGCCTCGGAGGTCGAATTGCCCGGGCGGCCACTCTCCCCATGGAAGGGCGGCTCCGTGGTCCCTTCGCGCCCTGGATGGGCCACCAGCTACGACCTCGACCACTACCGCGCCGCCTTCGCCGACCCCGCGAGCCACGCCAGCGCCATCTCCTACTATCGCTACGGGCTGCCCTTCCACATCGTCCACGAAGACCCCGCGGCCAGCCACGGCGAGCGCTTCGAGTCCCTCGGCGAACGCCAGGTGGCCGAGATGTGGCTGCACCCCGAGGGCCTCGAGAAGCACCCCCTGCACGTGAACTACATGGACTACGGCCCCGAAGACCGCCACAAGCAGTACCCGCACCCGGCCCTCTGGATGTTCGGGCGATACCTTTCGGCCTCGCGCGGCACGGCGACCTCCGCGCCCGATAAGCGCCCCGGCGGCAACCCCTTCGCCGACCAGTTCTCGCGCTATTTCCCGGACCTTCGCACGCGACGGGTCGATGCCGGGCACTTCTTCCCGGAAGAGGCGCCGGACGCCACCAACGAGGCGCTCGCGGCCTTCCTCGCCGCCAGCCTCTGACCGAACCCGAAAAGTCCTTCGCCAGACGGAAAGTTTGACAGCGTGCCCGCGTGGTAGCACGATACGGCCATTCGCTGAGAGGTTTGGAAGGTGACAGAGGACGCAACTCGCCGCCAATCGTGGATCACGCTGAATGCGGCGAGCGATCTGCTCGGTGTCTCCGAATCGACCGTCCGGCGCTGGGCTGATGCTGGCGAAGTGCGCTCGTTTCGCACTGCCGGCGGCCACCGCCGCGTGCACGAAGACGACATCCGCAGCATCGTCGCCCGCGCGACCAGCACCCCCGCCCGCGATACCGACCGGATCAGTGGCATCGCCCTCGCCCGCGTGAAGCGGCGCATCAGCCGCGGCCGCCAGACCCACTCCCTCGCCGTCTTCGAAGGCCTCACCGACGACGCGCGCGACCGCCTGCGCCTCACCGGCCGTCAACTCGTCGACCTCTTTGCACGCTACATCGCTTCGGGTTCGAAGGGCGAGCGCTTCAACGAAGACGCCCTCACCATCGGCCACGAGTATGGCCGCATGCTCGTCGGTTCGAAAATCGGGCTGACCACCGCCATCGCCATCTTCAACAGTATGCGCCACAGCCTCCAGGAGACCGCCTCCCAGATCGCGACCGAGGCGGGACTCTCTGCCGACGCTGCTGTCGAGGCCGTCGAGAGCACCCTCGAGCTCGCCGATCGCGTCCTCGAAGGCATGGCCGCCGTCTACGAAGACGCCATGTCGAAGCCGCAATCGTAAGCCGGCGACGAGGTTCGCCCGTTCCAGCGGGGAAGCGAGATGGAGGAAAGGGCGGGGAGGAAATAGGAAAATAGTCAGCGGTATTCCTCTGGAGTTATTCATAAATCCGTAATTGACATCCTCCGCGCAGGGCGCAGAATGCTGCAGTCCCGGGGAGGTCCGCTCGTGACCAGGTCCATCGCATCACCCATCCCGAAACGCCTCGCAACACCGGAGCGAGCCCGCTCAGCCAGCGCTTTCCGACTTTCGAGGGACGCGAGGCACGGCGCTGCGACGGACAATGACGCCTCCACGAAGACTGGATCGTTCGCATCTCACACGAGGAACAGATGACTGACACGCTTCTCCGCCCGAACTCTGCCCTTGCCGGCCCTGTCGCTGCTGCCGCTGCGCTCGCCGGGCTCATCACTGAGAGCGCGGCCGAAACCGACCGCAACCGCCGCGTCCCCCAACACGTGATCGACGCGATGCTCGACGCCGGCCTCTTCCATATGTACCTCCCGCGCGACATCAACGGCGGCGAGGTCGACCCGATCACGGCTGCTCGCGCCGTTGAGGAGGTCTCGGCGATCGATGGTTCTGCTGGCTGGTGCGTCATGATCGCGGGCCAGAATGCCGCCTTCGCCGGGTATATCGACCCAACCGAGGCGCGCACCATCTGGGGCCCTCGCGATATTGTCTGCGGCACCGCCCGGCCCATCGGCCGCGCCGTGGCGACGAATAGCCCCGCGCCCGGGTTCAAGGTGAGCGGGCACTGGCCGTTCGCGAGCGGCAGCAGCCATGCCACCTGGTTCGCGGGCGAATGTCTCGTCTACGACGGCGACGAGCTCCGCCGCAACGCCCAGGGCGGCGAAGTCACGCGCATGACCCTCTTCCCACGTGAATCGGCTACGGTCCACGATGTCTGGGACACGACCGGCCTGCGGGGTACCGCCAGCAACGACTTTAGCTGCGAGAACGTCTTCGTCCCCGCCCTCCGCGGCGCCAGTCTCGGCGTGGACCCCCCGCAGCACCCGTGGGCGCTCTACCGTGGCCTGCCGGTGGTGTTCATCAACCACGGCAGCCAGGCGCTCGGCGTCGCCCGTGGCGCGATTGTGGAGGCGCGCACTCTCGCGATGCAGAAGCGTGGCTGGGGCGGTGTGCCCATGAACTCGGTCCTGCGCATGCAATCGGTCATCGCAGAGGCGACCGTGCTCGTCGATTCGGCCCGCACCTACCTCTACGCAGTCGCCGGCGAGCTCTGGGACGAATTCCAGGCGGGCCGCGATGGCAGCCCCGAATTGCGCGCGAACGTGCGTCTCGCGACGAGCCACGCCGCCCGCTCCAGCATCCGCGCCGTCGACCTCGTCTACGAGGCCCTCGCGACGACCGCGATCATGCGCTCCAGCCCGCTCGAACGCCGCTTCCGGGACATCCACACCGCTGGAGCGCACGTGATGGTCGGCCAACTGACCTACGAAGCCGCCGGCCGAGTCGCTCTCGGCCTCGACGCCGAATTCCCGTTCTTCTAAGGAGCACGGGAATCCGATTCGTGGCTTAGCGGCGTGTTTTGATGAATGCACGGAGAAGCGTTGATACGTCAGTCTTCTTCGGCACAAAGGTTCCTGGTCGGCGAACGTGCCCATGGGGCACTGCCTTCCCGAGGCTAGCCGGCGAGGTCGCATTACTAGTACCTGGTCGTCTCGTTCTTCATCATGTCGAGTTCGCCCGGAGCTTCCATTTCATCGCCAGGGTTTCGACACGGGTCAGGTTGGCCATAATAAACGTAAGTGTGCGGTCGCAGATGAGCCGGTCCTCGGATCCGACGAATCGGAGACCGGCGTCCCGGTCCGCAGCCCACAATCTGCGGGGGGAGTCGTGGATTAGAGAGGCGTTGGGCGGCGGCACCAAGAGGGAACTTCGCGCCCGG
>JBBSKE010000007.1:0-25324 GCA_038256595.1 Tepidiformales bacterium
GAGAACCGCGAGAACGCCGAGCTGCACCTGCGTCTCCCAGGGTTGCTGCCCAAAACTTTCAGGCGGGCCGTCTTCGAAGGCGAGAACCAGGAAAACCGCGACCGAAACGAAACCCAGCACGCGGGCCGCGAGGAGAATCCACCGCGCCTCGGCGTCGGTTATGCCGATGTGGCCGTGCCGCACAGCGCTGATGGTCATTGCGAACCTCCAAGGGCGTCGCTCGTGGAGACCGTGTCCTGCCGATGGCGGACGGGCCGGGCGACGATCCGCTTCGCGCCCAATCGCCGGTATATATGGAATGGCAGATGCTCACCGACCGCGTCGGCCGCCACGCGCAGGAGGAGAAAGCGCGAGAGTAGCGGCCACGAAAGCAGGTAGGCGAACGTCCCTACGCCGGGCAGCGCCGCCGCCACGATGACGATCGGCGAATGGATCCCCACGTTTCGCCGGAAGGTCCTCAAGTCGATTCGCCGGAACAGGAAGCGAACCGTGCTGCGGCCGAGTTGGAGCAACGAGTATGTCGCGCGTGTGATGGAGCCGAAGGGGAAGCGGAGCGCCACGCCGATGACCAGGTGGACACCAAAATGTGGCATGACCGCCTGCACGTCGTCGCTCTCGGCCGACTGCTTCAGGGAGCGCGCTTCGCCGGCCGTGATGCGACCCTCGCGCTCCCAGGTGTCGATCGCTTCTTCGACCCAGGCGATGGCGTGATGCTCGCTTGACTCGGCCTTTTCGTGCAGCCATCGCGGGAAGCCCGGGATGCCAAAGCCGCTCCAGAGCCAGCGCAGCAACCTGCTCCAAATTCGCGGTTCCAGCTTGTGCCACTCGGAGGCCGTGCGTTCGGCCTCATCGAGAACGGTTCGCAGTTCCGCGACCCAATCCAGCCCGAATTTCGCCAGCATGCCCGCTTCTTCGGCATCCACGTAGGCGCGGGTGACATCGAACGCAACGTCGTCATAGAAGGGGAATTGCGCGCGCCGGACGGCCCTCCACCAGGCCCGCGGCGATGCCATGGGCGAGACGAGGCCCGACTCCAGGTCGATGATTGTGTACTCACCGTCAGCGCCTTCGAGTGCGTTACCAAGCGAGCGCGGCTGGCGAGGGTCGATTTGCCAGGTGGGCAGCCCCGCGGCGTCGAACCGTTCCGCAAGGTCGAACAGGAATGCGCGGGCCTTCGCGTGGTCTGCCGGTTCGTTGCCCCTGGCGTAATGGGAGACCAGCGCGAGATGGCCGTCGATAGACTCAATCCGCAACGCGGGCGAGACCCGGTTCGAACCGAACCAGTATTCCGTGAGCTTGCCGGCGAGGTTGCGACGATGGATACACGCTTCGAGGGCGACCCGATGCGTGCTGTATCCGAAGGGCGCCTGGAATGCCAGCCAGTAAATGAAGCGAGGGATGAACCCCGGCGAGTAGATCTTCCAGACCTCGTCCCCGCGAAAGAGGATGGTGCTCGTCAGGGCGTGTGCGCCACGTTCGCCAGGCTGGTCGAGGTAGGTGGCATGAACGAGCGGCACCCGGGCCGTGGTAGGCGCCATGACCCGGTAGGCGTGGATGCTCCCCAGGAGAACGAGTCCGCCGAGGGCGACGGCGCCGATGGCACTCAAGAGGAACATTTCGCCCGCAAAGACCGAGCCAGCGATCGCACCCAGCGCGGAGAGGAGCACAACCAGGGAGACGAATCGCGCGGTCCGCCTCCGGGGCAGCAGACTCGCGTAGACGAAGCCGCCGAGACCGTAGAGGACGACCATCGCCGCAATCTCCGGCGGGAACAGTCGGCCACCATTGACTTCCACGCCGCCCAGTACTGCATCGATTCGGCCGAGGTCCACTACCTGCCCCGGGAATGGGATTGAGAGCGCCCATGCTGCGAACGCCGCCAGCGGGACCATGGCAAGGGCCGTGCTCGCGAGCCAGTGCCGGCCAACGAGGAGCAGAGCGGCCATCCCGGCCCAGGCAGCCACGAGCGTGACAGGCGCCGAAAGCAATTGCGCGCCGTCGAGTGCGGATTCGAGCCCCGGCAGGTCAACGTCGCGTAGCGTGCGAATGATCCGATAGTCCAGGTCTCCCCGGGTGCGCAGCATTGCATCGAGGGCCGTCGCTAACACCACGAGCACCAGTGGGAACGCGAGTCTGCCAGCCGATGGCGCCAATCGAGCCGCCAGCCCGGACCCTGGAGCATCCGCCATAGCGTCGCCCTGGGGCGAGGAAGGTGGGGCTGCGGCTGGTCCGGGGCGCAGATCGGTGGCCGGGGAGATCTCTGGCATTCGAGTAGTATCCAGCACGTTAGGTGGCGTCGCCCCGGCCCTCCGGACCGCAAATGGTGGCTGAGTGGTCAGACTATCGACGGCGGGAAGGCGTCATCGGGCGCTCTTGAACCGTATGGCCACTCCAGCCGGCTTGACCGCCTCGTGCCAATGGCCGTAGCGTCCCGCGCATGGACTCGATCTGGATGCAGAGCGTCTGCCGAAGCCTCGAACAGTCCCTGGAAGTGTTGGCTACCGCAGTGCGGGATTGCACGGGCGAGCTCTGGGAGACGCCCATGTGGGAAGTCGCGGATCCCGGCCACGACCTCGTCGGAGGGCAAGAGCTGGTCGGCGGCGTCGCAGAACGGCGTGCCCGCGTCCAGCGGCACTCGACCCCATGGGGCGTCGCCTGGCACGCGCTCGAATGCATCGACTACGACCTGGCAGGCGAATTCGGACCCTGGGCCCCGCCGTTGCCATTCACCGGTCACCCGCACTGGCGCGATATCACCAGCTTGCCCGTGGCCTGGTCGCAACCGGAATTGCTCGGCTACATCGACTATTGCCGCGAACGCGTACGCACGACGCTGGAGGGCATGACCGGCGAGCTCGGCGCCAGGCCGCTACCCTCGGCTCACCGCTACGGGGGCCAGCCGCACGCCTGGGTCATCTCCGCCCTCGTCGGACACACGAGCGAGCACGCGGCCCAGATTAGCTATCTCATCACTGCCGCTGGGTCGACGCCAGGCAGTGGTGACGGACGCTGATCGTCTCGTTGCTCGTCTCCAACCTTTAGGTGTGCTTGAAAAAGCCGCGCAGGCGCTCTTTCTAGACTGCGGGGTGCTACTGAGCGGGCCGCCAAAATACCTGCGTGTGGCCGAAGACCTTCGGCAGGGCGGCGATGCGGCGGTGGCCGAGTGTGCCTGACGGACCATATAGCAAATTGATCCCCAAACGGCAAATAGTTGTTGCAAATGGGTTACAGCTCGGTAACATTCGGCGAATCCCTTATTGAGCCCGGGGTGGCGATCTGAGCGGCGGCTCGTCTCTGGATTCTGCCCGGGTAGCCGGGTTCGCCAGGCACGAAGCGCCCCTCGTCCTTCCAGGCGGACAAGAAAGGAGCCTCCATCGATTCTTCGCTAATAGGTGCAACCGCGCATTTCGAGGACGCCCAACCAAGGCAATTTGGAGGCCATGATGCAATTCAGCCCACGGACCCGCATGACGCCGGTTCGTATCCTCGCGGGGCTTCTCGCGGCCGTCGTCATCGTTAGCTTCGGAGCATCTACGTCCGACACCCTCGCTTCGGTATCGGGGACGGATGTTCTCTACACGACCGACGCAGATTTCGATAACGGCACCCTGGTCAATGTGAACCACGACTCGCCGAACAACAATCAGCTCCAGCTGAACACTACCAGCGGCACTTTTCCGTTCATCTGGATTGCTCTTTCCCAGAGATGCACTATCGCCAAGGTGAACACCGACACTGGTGTCATCCTCGGCGAATACCGGACCATTTCGGATTCGACTCAATGCGCTGAATCCTCACGCACCACGGTCTCCACGGACGGCAGTGTGTGGGTCGGTCACCGCGGTTCACCGGGCTACGTAGCCCACATCGGTCTCGTTGAGCTGAACCAGTGCATCGACCGGAACGGGAACAACGCCATCGAAACGTCGAGCGGGTACGGCGACGTTAAGGCCTGGCCTGGAGCTAATGCCCCCGTTAGCGCTGCCCAGGATGAGTGTATTCTCCACAGCATCAACACCGGCGGGGGGGACTCCCGCCATATGAGCGTGGATGCAAGCGGCGACCTCTGGGTTGGCGATTTCAGTTTCGGCAGTGTCTTCCGCAAGTACGACGGGGGCACCGGAGCCTTGGTCTCCGGGCCGCATGACTTCAACTGTGGCGGTTATGGCGGGCTGATCGACGGAGCGGGTGTCATTTGGTCGGCTACCACCGGCGCAGGCATTCTCCGCTGGGACCCGGCCAGCGGTTTTCCGGGCGACGCCACCTGTCTGCCGTTCAACAACTACGGAATGGCAGTTGATGGCGGCGGAAATATTTGGGTCTCAACGTTTGGAGAGGGCGTCGTTCGAAAGCTCTCTCCGTCCGGAGCGCTGCTCGGTACCTTCAGCCAGGGCACCGCAACTGCACAGGGCCTCGCTGTCGATGGCAACGGCGATGTCTGGATTAGCTCCTCCCTCGCCTGCTCCGGCGGCGGCTGCCCGATTTCGCACCTGCTGAACGACGGAACCTTCGTCGGGTATGTGCCGAACCCGACGGGTGATGGAAGCACTGGCATTTCTGTGGATGCCAATGGCTTCATCTGGTCCGCCAATCGACAAGCCAATACGGCAACCAGGATCAATCCGAACGCCGGCCCTCTGGGTTGCGGCGGCTCAGGTTGCACAGGTGGCACCACGCAAGTCGGCGCCGTGGACCTGACGGTCAACTTCCCGGCCGGCCCCGACGGCCGACCGTCGCCATTCCCCTATAACTACAGCGACATGACGGGTGCGCAACTCTTCTCCAGCACGGCCCCCCAGGGCAGCTGGACAGTCATACAGGACAGCGGCGCCCCCGGCACGGCATGGGGAACCATCACCTGGAACACCGAAGCGCAGGGGAGTGTTCCTTCCGGCACCGCCATCACGGTTGAAGCACGGGCCGCCGACAACGAGGCTGGCCTCGGTGCGCAATCGTACGTTCCCGTCTCGAACGGGGTCCCATTCGCCCTAAGTGGGCGCTTCATCCAGGTGCGCGCCACTCTGCAGGCCGATGTGGATGGCGTGAGTCCCATACTGTCAGACATCCGCATCGCGGTCGGCGATACCGACGGCGACGGAATTATCGATAACCTCGACAACTGTCCGCTCGTTCCAAACCCTGACCAGGCGGACAACGACAACGACGGCATCGGCGATGCCTGTGACCCAGACGACGACAATGACACCGTTCTCGACGACGACGACAACTGCCAGTTTGTCCCGAACCCCGACCAGGCGGATAACGACAACGATGGCGTAGGCGACGTCTGTGACCCCGACGATGACAACGACACCGTTCTCGATGGCGACGACAATTGCCAGTTCGTCCCGAACACGGACCAGGCGGACAACGACGGCGATGGCATCGGCGACGCCTGTGACCCGGACGACGACAATGACACCGTTCTCGACGGTCCCGATAATTGCGACCTGGTCCCCAACCCTGGCCAGGGCGACATCGACAACAACGGCGTCGGTGACGCGTGCGAGGCGTTTTCGTATCCTGCCGGTGGCGTGTTTGTGGTCGGCAATCTGACCGCACACGGCCTCGGCGCCAACGTGAACTACTGGGGTTCCCAGTGGTCCAAGAAGAACTCGTTGACGGTCGGCGCACCCGCCGGTTTCAAGGGTTTCGAGAATACCTCGGGTGTCCCAACCTGCGGCGGGACATGGACGACATCGCCCGGCAATAGCTCCGGCCCACCTGCGACCGTTCCGCAGTACATGGCGGTCGTAATCTCCAGCAACATCACGAAATCCGGCTCTACCATTACCGGCAATGTCAAGGAGATCGTGATCGTTTACACGGGACCAGGATATGGCCCGAACCCGGGACATGCCGGGTTCGGTACCGTGGTCCACACACTCTGCTCCACGCCCTAAGCGGCGGAGGCAACTATCAGTGTGAGGGGTTGGCGGCATTGTCCGCCAACCCCTCACTTCGCGTTCGTTAGGAGCGCAGATTCGTCCTGCCGAAGCCCTGATGGACCACTGCAGCAGTTTGCCCTACGTGTACTTGAAGAAGCCGCGCCCGCTCTTTCGCCCGAAGTGCCCGAGGGCCACCAGACGCCGGAGGACGGTCGGCGACTTGAATCGCGGCTCGCCGTACTCCTCGAACATGCTCTCAGCGATGAGGTGCAGGGTGTCGAGGCCGATGAGGTCAGCCGTCGCGATTGGCCCCATCGTGTGGTTCAGGCCGATTTTGCAGGCGCTATCGATGTCCTCGGGCGAGGCGACGCCACTTTCGAGCAGGCGAATGGCGTCGAAAATGAACGGCACAAGCAGCCGGTTCGCGATGAACCCGGGCGTGTCTTTGACCTGCACGGGCACGCGGCCCATCGCGCCGCAGAGGTCGAGCGCATCCTGCAGGGTCTCGGGCGTCGTGCTCGCGGTCGAAACAATTTCGACGAGTTTCAGCGCCCAGGGCGGATTGAAGAAGTGGAGCCCGATGACGCGTTCGGGCCGGCCGCTCGCTGCTGCCAGGTCGCTCAGTGGCAACGAAGAGGTGTTGCTCGCGAGCAGCGCGCCCGGCTTGCAGACGCTGCCAAGGCGGCGAAACACGTCGCCCTTGATCTTGATGTCCTCGATGACGGCCTCGATCACGATGTCGGCGGTCGCCAGCGCTTCGAACCCCTCCGCGCCGCCCGAGACGGCGATGCGCTCAAGAGCGGCCTCGGCGGAGTCTTTCTCCAGCCGCCCGCGTTCGATATCGCGGTCGAAGCGGCCACGAATGCCATCGAACCCGCGTTGTGCGGCCGCAACGTCGACATCCACGAGGTGCACATCGAATCCTGAAAGGGCCGCGACCTGCGCGATGCCGCTGCCCATCAGGCCCGAACCGATCACTCCAACAATCTGCGTCAAACAATGTCCTCCGGCGGCCCCGGTTTGCCGATAGCCGCGTGCGCTCCTTGTCATCTTACTCGCACCAGAATTCGAACTGGTTTCGCGCGCAGGTGGTGCTGGGCGATGACGTGGGTGCCGGGTCGCCCTGGCACGCGCTCCCTAACAGTCGCGCTTCTGTTGATGGTGGCGTCGGGGAGCCGTCCGTACCGGCTCCCATGCGCCTTGTTCGACGATCTAGATGAAGCCTTCCTTCTGGAAGGCGCTGTCCCGCCAGGCGAGCGCCTGCCGCAGGCCCCCTTCGGAGGACTGGCGGTTGAACTCGCCGGCGCCTGGGCGAATCGAGCCGCTGAGCACGTGCCACGACCAGCCCGTCGAGAGCGCCGTCTTGAAGCCCATGATTTCGTAGGTCTGGTTCAGGGACTGCTTGTTCGCCGAGAGCAGGTCCGGCGAGATCGAGGACATCGCGCGGAGTTCCTTTTCGACCTGCTCGTCGAGCTGGTCGGCGGGGAAGCTCTTCGCCACCCAGCCCATGTCGGCCGCTTCCTTGCCGGTCACGGAATTGCCCGTGAGCTGGAGGTACTTCGCCTGCGCCATGGTCACCTTCCAGGGGAAGTACATCACGTCCGGCGTCGTCATGCCGCGCATGGGAGGGTAGCCAATGCGCGCATCGTCGGCGACGAAGGCGATGTCGCACATCGACATAATCTCGGTGCCGCCGGCGACGCAGTGGCCCTGGATCTTCGCCACTACCGGCTTCATGAGGTCCCAGATAGTGATCCAGTCCCGGAGGCAGCTGCGCGCGAATTGGTCGGTCCAGCTGTTGAAATGCTCGGAGTCGAGCCAGCCATCCGGGCGGACTTGGGTGCGCGACTCATAGGAGTTCGCGTCTGTGACGGCGGCGCGGCGGGTGAGGTCGTAGCCAGCGCAAAACGAGGGGCCGGACGCGTCGATCAGGACAATAGAGACCGTATCATCGGCCTCGGCGACACGCAGGGCGTGGACGAGCTCCTTGCGCAGTTCGAAGCTGAGGGCGTTGCGCTTCTCCGGCCGGTTGAGGGTGATTTTCGCGATCTTGTCCGAGACCGAATAGAGGATGTTTTCGTAATCTGCTGGGCCCTGGTTGTTCATGGCAATTCCTTGGGGATTGGTGAGTGTTGCCCGCGAGCCGTGACCCGGCCGCCAGCATTCGAGGGTGACGCAAATGTCATCCAACGACGGATGATACCCGCCCACCACCATTTCATACACTGCAAGCTAAACGTTCGCACGGAGTTGCTGCCGTACCAACGCTATCGGCATGCCAGCGCTTCAAACCAGGCAATCGGCTGCCCCTTGACCGTCCCGTCGCCAGTTTCGGCCGACCGGCCGTCCCTGCTGCCCCCTTGGACCCTCATTATCCTCGCCCCATTCGAATACCATTTGGGAAAGCGAACAGAGGCGAATATATGGATAGCAAAGTTGGAATTGTCACGGGCGCGGGCGGAGATATCGGCCGGGCGGTGTGCGAAGAACTCGGCAGGCGCGGCGTTGCCGTCCTCGCGGTCGACCTCACCGATGAACTCGCGCGCATGGGAGCCGAGACCGTGACCCAAAGCGGCGGAACCGGGCACGCCTTCGCCGCCGACGTCTCTACCGAGGCTGGGGCTGCCGCCTACACCGACAAGGCGCGCGAACTCTGGGGCGAAGTGCACTTCTTGTTCAACAACGCGGGGATCGAAGGCGCCGAACGGCCGTTGCTTTCCTACCCGGTCGAGGATTGGGACCGGGTCCTCGGCGTGAACCTGCGCGGAGTATTCCTCGGTATCCGCTCCGTTGCCCACCTGCTCCAACACGCCGACAACCCGCGCATCGTCAACACGGCATCGGTGGCTGGCATAATCGGCACCCCGATGCTGGCCGCCTATGGTGCAAGCAAGCACGCCGTTATTGGGCTAACGAAGACGGCCGCGATCGAACTCGCGCCGCTGGGCATCTCCGTGAACGCGATTTGCCCGGGGCCGGTCGAGAGCCAGATGATGCGCCGCATCGAATCCGGGATCGCGCCGGGAGCGGGGACGGTCGCGAAACAAGCGTACGAGAAGACCATCCCGGCGGGTCGGTACGCTGCGCTCAGCGAAGTTGCAAATCTCGCGGCCTACCTCCTGCTGGACGCCCCGAGCTACCTTTCCGGGCAGGCGATCGCCCTGGACGGCGGCCTGACGTCGTCATAATGCGGAGCCTCAACAGCACCATCGGCAAATTCTCGGGGACTACAATGGGAACACGAATATAGAACCTCCCGCCGCCGGGCAGACGTCCCAACAGCTGGCCGAGCCGCCGCTTGCCAAAGTATTGGCCACGCTCGGCGTCGACCCGGCACGGGGGCTGAGTGGCGACGAGGCGGCGGCCCGGCTCGTCGCAGACGGGCCGAACGAACCTGCGCCGATCCCTCCTCCGTCGTGGCCGCGAGTCTTGCTGCGCCAGTTCGCAAGCAAGCTGATCTGGATTCTCGTGCTCGCGACGGTGGCGTCGCTCGCCCTCCAGGAATGGCTGAACGCGGGCGCGATCGGCGTGACGGTCATCGTCTCGGCGGCCTTTGGCTTTATGAACGAATGGCGCTCCGAGCGGGCGATCGCCGCCCTTGGGAAGCTCACTGCCAGGCGCGCGGAAGTGCTGCGCGGCGGTGCTCACGCCGAGATTGCCGCCCGCGACGTGGTTCGAGGCGACCTGGTGGTGATCGATGATGGCGATGTAATCGCCGCGGACGGTCGCGTGGTCGAATCTCGCGGTTTGATCGTGAACGAGTCGATCCTGACCGGCGAGCCAGAGGCCGTGGCCAAGTCCGTCGAGCCGGGCCGTCCCGAAAACGCCGGGGCAACCGCGTCCACGATGGTCTTCGCCGGGACGACCGTTGCTGGCGGCAGTGGCATGTTCGTCGTCAGCGAGACGGGCTCGAGGACACAGCTCGGGACCATTTTTGGTGCTGTCCAGGGCGGGCAGAGGCTGCGGACACCACTCGAAGAACGCCTGGAGATGCTTGGCAACCGGCTCATCCTGGTCTTCGCGGCAACTTGTGGTCTTCTCATGCTGGTTGGCCTCGTCCAGGGCCGGGAACCGAAGCTCGTGATTGAACTGGCGGTTTCGCTCGCGATTGGCGCGGTGCCTGAAGGTCTTCCCGCCGTGGCAACGGCCGCGCTCGCAATCGCGGTCAGGCGCCTCGCCAAACAGGATGTCCTCGTGCGGAAGCTCTCCGCTGTCGAGACCCTCGGCTCCACCACGCTCATCGTGACCGACAAGACCGGCACGCTCACCGAGAACCGGATGGTCGTCCGCAGCGTCCTGCTTCCCTCTGGTGAAGAGGTCAAAATAACCATCGACGAACCCAGGACCGGGACATTGCGCACGCACATTCCCGGCAACATGGCGGGCACCGCCGAGATACTCCTCTTCGCTGCCCTCAGCAGCGATGCGCGAGTCGAATTCGATGGCGATAGCAGCTGGAATTCGTTTGGCGATCCATCCGAGACGGCCATTATTCGCGCCGCCATCGGGCTGGGCGAGCGTTGGTCCGGCCTCGCGACAACGGCGCCCCGGATTGCGACTGAGCCGTTCAGCACCTCGACGCGCATGATGACGACCACCCATGCCGGGAGTGACGGCAATTTCGCCGCCGCAAAGGGTGCGTTCGAACAGATCTCGCGTTGGACGGGCGAAGAACACTGGCTGCTTCGGACCGAGGTCGCGGCCCTTGGGGAGGGCGGCTATCGCGTGCTGGCGGTCGCGCGTGAAGCGAAAGGGAAGCGAGAGATGCTTGGCGCAATCGTTCTCGAAGACCCGATTCGAGCCGACGCGGCCGAGGCTGTTGCTGCCTGCCGCGCCGCCGGCATCGAACTCATGCTCGTCACCGGGGACCAACTTGGGACTGCTTCGACCATCGCCCGCGCGGCGGGAATCCTCGATGACGGTCACCGAACGTCGCTCGGCAACGACCTTGCCCTCGATGACCTTCACGGCGTCACGGTCGTTGCGAGGGCAAGCCATCAGCAGAAAGAAGCAATCGTCCTCGCACTCCAGGCCCGCGGAGCCGTGGTTGCTATGACCGGTGATGGCGTCAACGACGCGGCTGCCCTGCGCGCGGCACATGTGGGCGTCGCCGTCGGCCCGGTGGCCACGGACGTCGCGATTGAAGCGGCTGACGTCTACCTCTCACGCGGCGACCTGCTCTCGCTGGTCGAAGGCATCGCCGAGGGGCGCCAGGTCGCAAAGAGCCTGCGCGAAGCTATCATTTACCTGCTCACGGCCAGTTTCGCGATGATTGTGCTCATCGGCGCCGGGTTGGTCATCTCCGAAATCCCGCCGCTAGGGCCACTCCAGATACTCTGGTTGAATATTGTTGTGCACATCTTCCCGGCCCTTGCCCTCGCTGGCAGCCGCGATGCGGTACCTGTGAGCGCCCGGCCGACAAACGCCCTTTTCACCGCGGGAACATGGATGGAGATAGCCACTCGAGCGGGCGTCGCCGGGATCGCCGGCGTAGTAGTTTTGGCGGCCGGCGATGCGGCTGATTGGCCGGAGTCGAGAGTCCAGGCGCTGGTCTACCTGACCGTCGCCACATCGCTGATTGGGCAGTGCTTCCTCATTGGCATCCGGTCACCGTTTGCCCAGGGCCCCCGTCTTCGCCGCAAAGCCATCTGGGCTGCAGCCGGGCTGTCGGTGCTGCTGCTCCTGGTCGGCGCGTATCTCCCCGGCTTGAACGGGGCGCTCGGACTCGATGCTCCGCCCGTCCGGGACCTCGGCGTCGCAGCCTTCGCCGTCTTCGTCGCCCTGAATTTTGCACAGATCCTGGTGCGGCTGCTGACGCGCGCAGGCGCCGAAGGCGGCACGATGCCCTCGTCCACCGACTAGATGTTGATCTTCTCAGCGTTGCTTACAGGGGATGAGAGGCGGGTAGCCGACGGCTGGTTGCCGATCGCAGTGTGCGTGCGTCTGTAGTTGTAGTCATCAAGGAAGCCCGGGAGCTCACATTCAGTGAAGTGGCTCTGTGTGCGCCAGTCGGTGTGATCAGTGTGTGAGATCAGGGCTGTGCCAGCCTCACCGCCGGAGGCGATAGCCCACACCACGGACTGTTTCGACTGCATCGGAAAACGGCCCCAGCTTCCGGCGGAGTGTTAAGACGGTTGCGTCCACCACATTGCTGGTCGCTGTGGTCGAATACCCCCATACCTCCTCCACGAGGTCCGCGCGGGATACTGCGCGGCCCAGCCGAGAGTGCAGCGTTTGCATCACACCAAATTCGAGCGGAGTCAGAGCAAGTGGCACTCCGTCGATGAATATCTCCAGTGAATCTGCGTTGAACGACCAATGAGGCGTCTCATCGACCAATCCGAGTTCGTGAGCGATTACACGGTTCAGCCATCCGTCAACCGAGGAAGGGCCCATGTCCAGGCGAAACGTGTGGTAGAGCTTTCCGTCGATATCGCGAGACAGGGCTGGCAAGTGTTCGAAGCCGAGCGGATAGCACCAATCGAAATTCGCCGCATCTATGCCGCAGAGGTAAACAAATCGCAGGGTCGGCCGCAGCTCCATATACGTTCGTTTCACGTCTACGCCGAGCGCGCCACGGCTGCCGGAGTTCGCCTCGCCCTCCTGGTGGTCCAGCATTCTCCGTATCAGGAGGGAGCGGCTTGCCCGGTTTCCTCCGCGCATGTCCTCTGCCCAGGCAGCGGCCACCGGGTCGGCTGCGATTGCATCCTCGCCGAGTTGGGTGCCCTTCATGATCACGCTCACGCCCACCGTTTCCAGGTCTCGGTCGCGGCACACCCGGAATGCATCCGGGTGATGAGCCCACCAGGCTCGTAAGGCGGCGGCGGCGTCGGTTCCCTCGTTGTCATCGACGAACTGGAAGATTGATGCGTAGTCGGTCGCACGGGCCGGTTCAACGGCATGGGCTTGATAGCCACTTGGGAAGAAGCCTTCGCGGATCAGGTAGTTCTGGAGCAGATAGAGTGAATCGGCTGTGTGCCGCCAGAGCATTCCGGGCATCACGTGAATGAGGTCGGCGCGCAGCTGTTGCCAGGCGGCCATTCGATATTGCCGGTGGCGATCCGGGGCGGTCACAAGCAGGCTCGTGGAAATTGCGTCGCGGACTGCGTCGTGAACGAACAATCCATCGGCGGCCACTTCCACGAATGGGAGACTCCTCAGCCGATCGACGACGTCCGCAGGCGCGCGGTTGGGGAGTATCGCGCGGGCCATGGACTCGGTCATACGCCGCACGACAGAGGCAGCTTCCAGCGCCTCGCGGGTCAGAGGGTCGGCGCAGCGTGCCATATACTTCTGCGCCACCAACTCCATAACTGCACCGGCGGCGGCATCTTCCCCGCGCATCGAAACTGAGTTGGTCTCCGCCTGCGCGGCCACAATGAGCGCGAGCGGGTGCCCTCGCGCGATGGAATTAATGCGGCGGGCCGCTTCTGGCCGGACGCCCAGTTCGCGCAAGAGGGCGAACGATTCAACCTCGGTCAGCGGTCCTAACTTGATTGTTTGGAATGCGCCGTGCCATTCAGAAGTTGATAACCACGGTGCGGAGGGGGGGCTTTGGCCGCTGAGAATGACTCGCGTGAACTCGAAAATCGCGGGGCAAAATTCCTGGCGAAGAAATGCGTCCATCAGCCCGTATAGCTCGTAGCCGTCGAGCACAATCACCACACCGCCGGCCACTGCCCGCAACCTGTTGGCGATTGCTTCCGTGGTGTTTGTTTCGGAGCCGATGGCACCGGCAATTGCCAACAGCAGCCCCTGCGGGGTGGGTTCAGTGAGGCGGCAATCGACGCGGATGACTGTCGTGCCCTCAGACCGTGCCCGTTCCGTGAAGCGAGCGAGGAGTGCTGACTTTCCAATTCCGGCTGGCCCGGAAAGGTGCAGCACACGCGGCCCATGCGCTTCCAGCAGACTTAACGTGGCAGCGAGCTGCGTCTCGCGGCCCACGAACAGCGGCCCACCTGTGTGAGCTCGGACTCCGAGTTGAGCTTCCACCTGACCCACCCCCTGGCCGACCTTAGCGTGCGACCGCTACACCCGGCAGTCCGCGAGTTACCCTGGTGGCGTGTTCCATGGTGCCGTACACGCGCGTGGTAATCTTGCCGAATTGTGGGGTGGATTCTACACCGGCCCAGAGCGGCGATGCGAGGTAGGCATGAAGCGACGCTTCATCCGCGAACTTGTAAATTCCGCCCGCGGTACGAGTCGATGGATCGTGGAGCCACGTCTTCTCCAGGCAACCAGGGATGTTCGCGAAATCGGGGGCGATCTGTTCGGCAACCGACTCGAATTCGGCATCGCTGAAGGTGTGATTGAACTCGGCGATAAGAACGTGCATTGAAGTCCTCCTCTTGAATGACGGTATCCTATAGCCCATGCGACGCCGGACATGAGGTCTCTATGAGGCTTTGATGAGGATAAATTGGCAGTCTTGCGCCTGTATGAGGATCTGTGAGCTATCTGCGCCACCTCAAGCCGAGCCAGCACGCCAAGGGGATGCTTATTTCGAGCGGGGCGAATCGCTGGCCGCGGGGTTAAATCTGTTAGAACCGCCCAGGACCACGCCGAGTCGCCCCGTCGTTTTCGCTTGCACCTGAAACACTCGCCCCCCGGGAAGGAAGGTGAGCTGCCCGGTTAAGCGGAACGGGCCAACACGTCAGCCCGCTGCGGCGTTCCCGGCGACCACTTTCGCGAGCGTGCCATCGCGGATTTCGAGCACACGGTCCGCCAACCCGGCCATCGAGAGGTCGTGCGTGACCATGATGCCGAGGAGGTTGCGGTCCTTTACCTCTTTGATGAGCGACTCGACGACCTGCTTGCCGCGAGTCGAATCCAGGCTGGCGGTCGGCTCGTCGACGAGAACGAGGTCGGGCGTGTTCATGAGCGCTCGGGCGATGGCGACCCGCTGACGTTCGCCGCCGCTGAGGCTCGTCGCGAGCGAGTTGGCCCGCTTTTCGAGACCGAGTTCGCCCAGCAGACGGTCCGCAATCGGTTTCGCGTCGCCCATCTTGCCGTTGATCGCGCCCATCACGAGCAGATTCTCGCGCGCCGTCAGGAAGGGCAGGAGGTTGTTCGCCTGGAACACGTAGCCAATCGACTGGCGCCGGTACGCCGCCGTCTCCCGGCCGGAGAGTGTGGCGATGTCGCGGCCGCTAACCTCAATCGTGCCCGAGGTCGGCGTGAGCAGCCCGCCGATCATTGCGAGGAGCGTCGTCTTGCCGGAGCCGCTCGGACCGACAAGCGCGATAAATTCTCCGCCGGCTATCTCGAAGCTGACGTCCTTAATGGCTTCGACCGCGTTGTCGCCGCTGCCGTAGGTCTTGCACAGGTTGGTGATGCGAAGTGAAGTGCTCATTATTGCTGCTGTCCGAGTGCGATGATGGGGTCGACTTTGATGACCTGGCGCGCCGAGAATGAAGCGCCAACGAATGCTGTCACCAGCAGCGCGATCGATGTCGTCACAAAGGTCGAAGTGGTGAACGCAATTGGCACGGAATCAGGCAGGCTTGCAAGTGCGCGATTCGTCAGGATCGCCAGCACGAGCGAAATAGCGACGCCAATCACGGAGAGCGTCATGACTTGCAGCAGAATCTGACGGAAGACAAAGCCATTGGTCGCACCAACCGCTTTGAGGACACCGATCTGGGGAATTTTCTGCAACGTGAGCACGTAGAAGAACACGCCGATAACCAGCCCCCCGATGATGTAGCCAAATACCCGCAACGAGGTCACAGTCGATTGCTGGCCCTGCACGCCTTCGATCGCGGCAAAAGCGACCGATTTGCTGACGATTTCGAACTCCTCGCCGCTCGTCCCAGGCAGATTAGCGCCCTTCACGAGGACAATGCTCGCTACCGGGCTGCCCTCGGTCTCGCCGTACTTCAGGTTCTGCCAGGTGGAGCGCAGGATGTAGACGGCTGGCTGGAAGAAGAACGCGCCCTCATCGACCTCGCCGAGGATGGTGAAAGTCTGGGTCTGGAGGCGGATGGTGATGTCAATCGTGTCGCCGATTTCGAGGTCTGCAGCACGCAGGAAGCTCGAATCGGCGAGCACGCCCATTGCGTCTCCGGAGGCGAGCGCGCGGCCGCCAACGACCGGCGGTTCGCCGATGGTGCCGGGGTCGTAGCCCATGAATGCCGCCGATTTCACCACGCCGTCGTCCCGCCGGTAGTTCGCGGCGATATAACCGAGCAGAGCGGACTCCTCGACGCCATCCTGGGCCGCGATTTTGTCCGCCGTCTCCTGGCTCAACTCGGAGCGGATGACGCTTCGGCCGGCACTCGCGGAGTAGGCGATTGCATCGGCGTCGAAGTTCTTGAGGGCCGAACCGGCAAGCACATTAAGGCCCACGCCGAGGCCATTAATCATGAGCACGAGGTATGAAATGAGCGTTACTATGAGTGCAATCAGTGCGAATTGCACTTTGCGCCGGCGGAGTTCAAGCAGGCCGATCAATCGTCGCTCCAATGGAGATTTTCGATGGTTTCTTAACGATATCATGCTGCGCAGTCCACTGGAGCTGCTTTGACGTGCTATCGAAGTAAGCTTCTTTACCTTCGAACCGGTGAATAATTAGACGCAAATGTAGACTACCGATAGGGTGCTCGCTGGCCGAGGTAGCCGAGGGCGAAGGCCTCTTCTTCGAGCGTCGCGCGGAAATCCGGGTGGGCGAGCTCGATGAGCATGCGGGCACGTTCGCGCACCGTCATACCGTGAAGATTGCACGCGCCGAATTCCGTGACCACCCAGTGCACATCCCCGCGCGTGGTGACCACGCCGGAGCCAGGCGCGAGTTCGCTGCAGATGCGGCTGACGGTGCCGCCCCGGGCCGTCGATGGCAGGGCGATGATGGGTACACCGCCCGGTGAACGAGCGGCGCCGCGGATGAAGTCGACCTGGCCGCCGATGCCGCTGTAGAAGCGGGGGCCAATCGAATCCGCGGACACCTGGCCGGTGAGGTCGATGCTCAGCGCCGAGTTTATCGCGACCATCCGCTCCTGCGCCGAGATGACGGCGACATCGTTCGTGTAGGTCACCGGCCGCAATTCGACCGCCGGGTTGTCATCGACGAACGCGTAGAGGTCGCCGCTGCCGATAACGAAGGTGCTGACGATCAGCCCGCGGTCGAAGGTCTTGCGCGAGCCATCGACCACGCCAGCTTCGACCAGAGGCAGCAGGCCGTCGGTGAACATCTCCGTGTGGATGCCGAGGTGGCGGTGGTTGCCGAGTTCCGACAGTACAGCATCCGGGATGGCGCCGATGCCCAGTTGCAGCGTCGCCCCGTCTTCGATCAGCCCGGCAACAACGCGGCCAATGGCGGCAGCTTCGGGCGAACGGCTGGCCGGCGCGACGATCGGGATATCGGCATCGAAGGGGATCATGTGGTCGATGGCAGAGCTTGGAATCGAAGTCCCACGGCTGCGGGGCATTCGTGCGTTCACCTGACCGATGACGACGCGCGCGTTCGAAATCGCCGCGAGCGCACAATCGACCGATGGCCCGAGCGAGCAGTTGCCCTCTGCGTCCGGCGGCGTGACCTGGACGAGCGCGACGTCGAGTGGCAGCGCGCCGCCTGGTGCGAACAACCTCGGGATGTCCGAGAGGAAGACCGGCGTGTAATCGGCCCGCCCGTCCGCAATTGCCAGGCGGACGTTCGGGCCGATGAAGAGCGCGTTGTGCCGGAAGTGTCCCGCCATTTCGGGCGCGACATACGGCGCAGGCGCCTCCGTGTGGAGATGCACAATCTCCACATCTTCGAGCAGCGGCGCGCGGTCCATCATCGCGGCCACAAGGTGTTGGGGCGTGGCGGCGCCACCATGGATGTAGACCCGGGAGCTGGAGGTGATATGCGCCATTGCGGAGTCGAGGTTGGTCACGTCGCAATTTCCTTCGTCGCCAACGAAACGCAACGGCTCGTCGGGAGCTGCTGCCGCGGGGGACGCCACCATCGTATCCGTCGCGCGTGAACCAGGGACATTGTGCGGGCCACAGGTCCATCGTCGGCGAGCGCAGGGGCGCGGTCATCCGCCAAACGGGCGGCGAACCGCCGGTCGAGGGTCCCTGATTGGGGCCGGAGGAGCGGGCGATGCTAGGCGATTGGGGAGCGGCTCGTGGCCGGCGCTTCGAGCATGAGCGGCCGAAGCCGACCCAGGCGCGTCAGTTCGAGCACGAGGACCAGCGCGATGCCGATGCCGCCGACCAGCAGGAAGGTCGAGCGCGCGCCTGCCATCTCCGTGCTGATGCCGGAGAGCGCGAGCGGCAGGATGCAGACGAAGTCCGAGAACATGCCCTGCATCGCGAAGACACGCCCGTGTTGACCGGCCGGGGCCGTCGAACTGAGAATCGCGCGCCCTGCAATCGGCGTGACGGTGAAACAGAACCCGAGCATCAGCCCGACAGGCGTCAGGATGAGCGTGCTCATGCCGCGCGAATTGTCGAGCATCGAGAGCAGCGTCCAGTCGCTCGAACTCGCCACACCAGCGACGACCGGCCCGAGGACGGCGAGCGAAATGACCGAAGCGACCGAGGCGATCAGGCAGAGGCGGAGCACGGGCGCCGCTGCATGAACGTGCAACGATCGGCTGCCCCAGACCAGCCCGATGGCGCCGCCGACGATGGTGGGCGCGATGAGCAGGACGAATTGCATGTTCCCGAGGGCAAGTTCGTCCTTGAGGTAGACCGGGATGGCTACGAAGAGCGCCTTGGAGGCGAGTTCGCCAAACGCCAGGAGAATGCCGGCATATCCGGCAGATGTGCCGCGAACGAAGTAGCGAATCGGGCCGCTGAACGAGAACGACTGCTGCGCGGACAACGTGGGCACCCCGTGGCGAAGGCCCATGGCGAGGAGCGCGGAGATCGCAGTGACCGCGACGTACATCACGAAGGAGAACTGCACGGCCAGCGTTGCGCCGCCTATCCAGAGGGCGAGTGGCGCGAGGATGCCGAATCCGAGGCCCTGGCCACCGTATTGCAGCGCGACAAGCATGGCATGGCATTTCGCCGGCCGCTGCTTCGAAATCGCAGGCACGAGCGCGAGTTCGGCGGGAGAGAAGAGCTGCGAGGCCGCCGAATAGCCGAATGCGACGATGGCGATGGCTGCAGGGCTCATCGGGAGGAGGAGTGCGAGGGCGATAACGGTGAGCCGCCCGGTGGCGCCGACGAAGAGCGCGCGAGATGCCCCGAGGCGGTCAGTCAGCGCGCCCGCTGGGAGGCCGCAAATGAGCGCACCGGCCATCATCGCCACGAACACGGTGCTCAGCCCGACAGCGCCGCTCTGGCCGCCTCCAGCGAGGAGCAACAGGCCAACCATGAAGACGCCCTGGCCAGATTGGCTGAGCGCCCGGTTGGTGTAATACAGGAGCCGAGTGGCCCCGGATGCTTCTTGAACGCGATTCCCCGGCCCGTTCTTCAATCCACCACACCCACTTCAGGAGATTGAACGCCTGACTGCACCCTCAACCTACAACCGCTCCCGCATAGGTGCTGTAAGGGCCGACCCGCGCATTTTGCCGTCCATGCCCCAACGCGCGATTGCATACGTGTTAATTCGGCGTGGCAATCTCACGCGACCAGTGGCAGCGGCGCTTTTCGAAGCGTCAGTTCGGCAGGCAGCGGCTCGCCGAAGAGATAGCCCTGCACGCTATGGATGAGCCCGCGGTTCGTCCGAAGCGGCGCATGGGCGACATCCTTGACGACGCCGAACATCTCCATGTCTTCGATTCCTTCGGCAATAACGATGGCGCCCGACTCAGAGGCGAAGGCGAGCACGGCCATGAGCGCTGCCCGCCCGGTGCCACTCTTGCCCGAGGCGAGGACCACGCTTCGGTCAACTTTTACATACTCGAAGGCGACGCGGCGCATGATTTCGAGTCCGTTATTCCCCGAACCGACATCGTCCAGGGCGACCGCAAAGCCATGCTCGCGAAGAGCGAGGACTGCCTCCGCGATGACCTCCGGGGCGATCTTCGAATGCTCGGTGATTTCGAAGACGATGCGCGATGCGGGCATCCCGGCAGCGTTGATCTCGCGCAGGAGGGTCAGCGGCGAGTACGTATGGTGTGTCAGCGAATACGGCGAGAGGTTGATAAAGAGCCGGCCCTCGGCAGGGAGGTCTGCGGCGGCAGCGAGGCTGTGACTGCGGCAGAGGCGGTCCAGGTCGGCAGCGTGGCCGAACTGTTCGGCGATTTCGAACGCCTGCTCCGGGCCGGATAGGTCGTAATCGGGGTGCGGCCGAGAGAGCGCTTCGTAGCCCAGCAGGTTCATCGTGTCCATATCCCAGATTGGCTGGAAGACGGAGCTGATTCGCCCTTCGACCAGCAGGTCGCGCACCGCGTGGAGCTTCGCCGCCGGGAAAACCGGGGCGACATTCGCGTCGTGTGCGTACAGCACCACGAGGTTGCGGCCCTTCAGCTTCGCCTCATAGAGCGCCGCATCCGCCTGCTGCCTGAGCAGCAACTCGTCCGGCTCGGCAGGGTTCAACATCGCGATGCCCGCGCTGACCGTTACCGCATTGCCAAGCGCGGCCGCGGCACGAACGCGCAGGTTTTCGGCGAGTTCCATGACGGCGGCACTCTCGCGACCGCGAATGATGAGCGCGAATTCGTCACCGCCGATGCGGAAACGGCCGGACCCGGGTGGAGCTATTTCGGCGAGGATGCCAGCGAATTTCGTCAGGAGCGCGTCGCCGCGGGCGTGGCCGAAGGTATCGTTCACCTCCTTGAACTCGTCCAGGTCCATCATGACCATCGCGACCGGGCCAGCTTCCACGCCACTGGCCAGCCGCTTGCTCGCCTCTTCGAACCCTCGCCGGTTGCCGAGGCCCGTGAGTGGGTCGGTGGTGGCGATGCGTCGGAGCTGGTCGATGTCGGCGCGGGCGCGGGCTTCGCGGCGGTTGAAGTGGAAAATGATGCCAACAAAGAAGATGGCAAGGATGCCGCCGACAGCAAAGAGGAGCGGCCGGGCAATCTGCATCGAGGATTGGGCTGACTGGACATTGGCCAGCGCCGCTGCCTGTTCGGCTTTCTTCTGGCTCGCCTTTTCCGCCATGATGGTCGTAATTGGGTTGACCAGGAACAGCGGGTCGCCGCCGACGGACGCCGGGTCGACGACCTTCGCAGCCAATCCACTGGGAATGCCTTCACCACCAGCTTCGAGCGACGCGTACATTCGGCCATACGCCGCTCCGTACTCCTGCATCACAACTTCGTACGGAACCGGCGGGTCTGCTCGCAGTTGCGCGAAGATGAAGGCGATTGGGCTGATGTTCTGTTCGGCCCAGGCGCCAAAAGCCCGGTCATCCGGGTGCTCACTATCGGCCAGCGAGCCGATGAGTGTCAGCAGCGTGGTCGCGCTCTCTTTCTGCAATTCGAGATACAGCGGGTCGCCAGTGGCAGTCGCGAGCTGAGTGTACGATTCGCCATCTTTGGCGGCTGTTTGGGCGGCCGAATAGACCTCGTCCACGCGAATCGCTTCGGCGAGCTGCTGCGTACCTTCCCGGTCGATGCGCGCCTGGTACCAGGACATGCCTGCAAGGCCCGCGAAGAGCAGTACCAACGCCGACGCCGCGGCTCCTGTGACGAAATACGAACGCATGTTGGTACTCCCAGGCGAGGGGAAAAGACCTCACATCTCCACCATCGGCGCACGCTGGGTGTGCAACGAGGGTCCTTAGTGGAGGGGGAGTGGACAACCAGGGCGCAGCGGGGACAGACCGGGAAACAGCCTGGTCCGGCAGTCCGGGGCGCGCGAACCGGCCCGTTTAGCCGCCAACCGCCGTTTTCGTCGCCGTTTCTACGTCGACCGGCCCCGTACGCGCTCGCGTGTCAGGGCCCCGTTCGAGGCGCGCCGCATAGAGCGAAAGCAGGTAGTTCGGGATGAAATAGAAGAGCGCGACGACCGTCAACACTTCGATGATCGGCTGGCCGTAGGTCGGCGATTCGTAGAGCAGTTTCCCGCGCCGGAGCAGCTCCTCGACGGTTACGAGATAGGCGAGCGAGGTGTCCTTGAAGAGCGTGATCAGCTGGCTGACGAGGCCGGGCGACATGCGCCGCAGGGCCATCGGCACGGCCACGAAGCGCATGGTCTGGAGGTAGCCCAGGCCGAGCGCGCGGCTGGCTTCGAGGATTCCCTTCGAGATCGAAAGGATGCCGGCGCGCATCACTTCAGCCACGACGGCGCTGTTGTAGAGCGCGAGCGCGATGATCACGCTGGCCATCGGCGTGAGGTCGCCCGAGCGGTTATCGACGGCCCAGCCGAGAACCGGGATGTCCATCAGGGCCGAGGTGTTGACGCGCCCGGCGCCGAAGTAGACGAAAAAGATGAGCAAGAGCAGCGGTGTCGCCCGGAACGTCTCGATATAGGCGGTGGCGAGCACGCGCACGAGCGGCACGGGCGAAAGCCGGCCTACGGACATAACCACGCCGATGAGAATGCTCAGGACGATCGATATGAGCGCGATCTGCGCGCTAATCCAGAGCCCATCGAGCAGGAATCGCCAGATCGGCCAGAGCTTGAACACGTCCCAGTTGCCGGGGATGAAGTCGAGGAATGCGCCCCAGAGGCTCTCCATCAGCGTGCCCTCGCAATTCGCGTCTCGAGCCGGTTCGAGAGATACGCCAGCGGCACGGTCAGCGAGAGGTAGAGCACGCCCGCCAGCGCGAACAGTTCGAACGTCTGGAAGTTGTCCTGCTGGATGTTGTCAGCGGTTTGCAGGAGTTCGGCGACGCCAATCGCCGAGACGAGGGCGCTATTGCGGAAAAGGGCGCTGAAAATGCTCGTCAGCAGCGGAACCGCGACCCGCAACGCCTGCGGTGCGACCACGTAGACGCGCGTCTGCAGGTAGTTCAGACCCAGTGAGCGCGAGGCTTCGGTCTGGCCCTTGTCGATCGAGATAAGGCCGCTGCGCAGCGCCTCAGCGGTGTAGGCCGCGGTGTACATGGTCAGCCCGATGAGCGCCGCCTTGAACGGCGATAGCAGGAACCAGTCCGGCCGCCCGAAAATCGGCAGCTCGAGCTTCGGCAGTGCGAAAAAGAGGAAGAAGAGTTGAACGAGCAGCGGCGTATTGCGGAACCACTCGACGTATGCGCCAGAGACGATCTTGAGCGCCCGGAACTCGGAAGTTCGCATCAGGGCGATCACTCCGCCGGCCAGCATCGCGAGGATGAAGGACACAACCGTGAGGATGATGGTCATCCGGTAGCCGCGGAGGAGCGCCGGGTAGTGGTCGCTGAACTGCTGGACGACATCGTTCCAGAAGTCGCTCGCGCCGATAGTGATGCTGTAGAGCGCCCACGCCACACCTGCTGCGGCTATCCCCCGGACAACCCAGAGCGCGACCGGGAACCAGGACAACCTGGCGCCGGAGCGCGTCTGCTTTACCTCGAAGGCCACCCAGGCGGGCAGCACAACGAGGAAATATGCCCAGAGGAACAGGGCGAAGACGCTCAATGGCTATCTTTCTCCGCCCCCGGGCTGGAGGGAGGCCGGGGGCGTGTGTTCGTTGAGTCTTAGTTGGTCGCGGGAATCTTGGCGCGAGCGTCGGCCGGCGACGGCAGACCCTCGACTTTGCCGAGATAGGTCGTGTAGATCTTGTCCCACGTGCCATCCGCATACCACTTGGTCAGGAGACCATCGATGTACGTTTGCATGTCGGTCTTGCCCTTCTTCATGCCGATGCCATACGGCTCCTGGGTGAACTGGCCACCAACGAGCTTGAGCGTGGGATCGGTCGCGGCGAAGCCGGCAAGGATGATGTCGTCGGTCGAGACGGCGTCGTAGCGGCCGTCCTTCATGCCACTCACGCAGGCGGCATAGGTGGTCAGCGACTGCAGGTCAGCAGACGGAGCCTGGGTCTGGACGTTCTTTTCAGACGTCGAACCCTGGACCGAGCAGACCTTCTTGCCGTTCAGGTCAGCGACGGCCTTGATGGTCGTGTTCGTCTTCATGACGAGGATCGACTGGCCGGCGAGGTAGTAGGGCCGCGAGAACTCAATCTGCGTCTTGCGGTCGGCGTTGATGGTCATCGTTGCGACGACGAGGTCGACCTTGTCCTCCTGGAGGAACGGGATGCGGTTCGCGCTAATCGCTTCGACGAACTCGATCTGCGATTCTTCAAGGCCGAGCGCCTTCCCAATCTCCTTGGCGATGGCGACGTCGAAACCGTCCACCTTGCCGCTGATCGGGTCCTTGAGGCCGAAGCCAGGCTGATCGAACTTCACGCCGACTACCATCTTCTTGGCGGTGACGATTTTGCCCATCGTTGAAGTAGCGGCGAATGTCGGCTGCGCGGCAGCGGTGGCAGCAGCAGTGCCGGCGGCTGTCGCCGCGGTCGTCGCGCCGGCGGCCGTGGTAGCGCCGGTGGTTGCGGCAGTGGTTGCTGCGGGCGTGTCATCGTCGTCGTCACCGCCGCAGGCAGCGAGCAGGGCAATGGCGCCAACTGCGGTCAGCAGCAGCAACAGGAATCGTGGGTACAGCTTCATAGGTCCTCCTCGACTGGTGGAGCAGCAACGCTCCCTGGCGGAACAGGAGTCGGGCGGGCCGAACTCCTGCGAACAGGCATTAGTGGACGAGAATTCGTCCGAGGAATCGTTGGGTTCGTTCGCTCTGGGGCCGTTCGAACACGTCGTGGGGCGGCCCCTTCTCTTCGACGCGGCCATCCACCATGAAGAAGACGCGGTGGGCGGCCTCGCGCGCGAAGCCCATCTCGTGGCTGACGACGAGCATCGTCATGCCATCCTTCGAAAGGTCTCGCATGACATCGAGCACCTCTTTGATCATCTCGGGGTCGAGCGCGCTCGTTGGTTCGTCGAAGAGCATGACATCGGGCTCCATCGCCAGGGCGCGGGCGATGGCCACGCGCTGCTGCTGCCCGCCGGAAAGCTGCGCCGGGTAGGAACCGGCCTTCTCCGGGATGCCCACGCGCTCAAGCAGGGCGCGCGCACGGTCCTCGGCGACTTTCGCACTCTCCTTGCGAACCTTGCGTGGGCCAAGCGTGATGTTGTCCAAAACCGTCATCTGTGGGAACAGGTTGAACGCCTGCTGGACCATGCCGACGTGCGAACGGAGTGCGTTTACATCCGTCTCTTTGGCGTGGACCGAGATGCCGTTGACGATGACCTCGCCGGACTCGATCGTCTCCAGGCGGTTCACCGTTCGCAACAGCGTGCTCTTCCCGGAGCCGGACGGGCCGATGACGACTACGGTCTCGCCCTGGGCAATCTCTTCGCTCACGTTCTTCAGAACCACGTTCTGTCCGAACCGCTTTACCACATCGTTGAAAATGATCGCGTTGTTAACCACATTGCGAGTATAGCCGCGAAAGCGCGCAACTATGTTTCGGGAGCGGAACTTGCGAGACTTTTGTGCTGCGACACGCCGATGTTGTTGCGCTGCGACGATGCTGCAAAACACCGGCGCGAGTGATTTCGCGACCATTGGCCGCC
>JBBSKE010000008.1:0-23498 GCA_038256595.1 Tepidiformales bacterium
ATTTCGCGCCTGCACGAGGACCGGGACGAACTGCTCGAACTGATCGCCTCGCAGGAGCAGCGCATTCTGCTCCTCGAAGCACGCCTGGAGGATGTCGTCGGCCGCCTCGACGCGGTTTATGCGCCCGAGGCCGGGATGAGCGACAGCTACCACTTCCGCTCGGTGCTCGAAGCTGTCGAGGAGGCGGACGAGTCGTTCAGTCGGATCCACTTCCTGCCGTCCGCGCTCCGCAGTGCCAAGCGCTCCCGCTACCGCGACCCCGCACGCGTCTTCAAGGCGTTCGAGGTGATGGATCGGATCGCCCAGGAGCGGCTCGCTGGCGAATCGCTTGGCCAGCGGCTCGAGGGTCGCTTCGAGGAGTTCGGGTTCGACTACGCGCCCCACCTGAGTTCGACCACGGGCACGAAGTTCGAATCCGAGTACACCTTTCAGTACAAGAACACCGGCGTGCTGATGGAATCGCACCTCAAGCTGGGGACCGACTTCGACCCTTCTAAATGCCTGCGCATCCACTTCGCCTGGGACCTGGAGACGAAGCGCTGGCTCGTCGGGCATGTCGGCCTGCACCTGCGCAATACGCGCACGTAGCAGGCGCGACTACTTCTTCGTAATGCCGGATTCGAAGAACGCCTTCGCGCGCGGGACCGCACCGGTGGGGTCAGTTATCGGCTCGGGGTAATGCGTGCCGATGATGCAGTGCGCCTGGCTCTGCACGCCCGGTGGCATGGTCCATGGCGCCTGGACGAACTTCGCCGGGACGTGCGCAAGCTCCGGGACCCAACGGCGGACGAAGTCGCCGTCCGGATCGTGCTTCAGGCCCTGGAGCACGGGGTTGAACACGCGAAAGTAGGGCTGCGCGTCGGTGCCGGTGGAAGCCGTCCACTGCCAGCCGCCGTTATTCACCGCGACATCGCCGTCCACGAGGTGGCGCATGAAGAATCGTTCGCCCGCGCGGTAATCGATAAACAGGTTCTTCGTGAGGAACGAGGCTGCGATCATGCGGCCCCGGTTGTGCATCCAGCCGGTCGCGACGAGCTGGCGCATCGAGGCATCGACGATCGGGAAGCCGGTGCGACCCTCCTGCCAGGCAGCAAGCCCGGCCGGGTCATCCCGCCAGCGCAGATTCGCCATGTCCCGCCGGTAGGCATCGCGGAGGACGCGCGGCGTGTGCCAGGCGAGGTGCTCGTAGAAGTCGCGCCAGGCGACCTCCTGCTCGAACTTCGCGGAGCCGGGGCCGCTCGTCCTCGCGAGGATCTCGTTCGGCGAAAGCAGCCCCCAGCGGAGGTCCTGGGAGAGTCGTGATGTGCCATCGAGGTCGAGCCGGTCGCGCAGGTCGGCGTATTTGCCGACGTCGCCGCTGGCGAACGAATCGAGTCGGGCGCGAGCAGCAGATTCGCCGGGCGCGATGAGGTCCGGGGTTGGGCGAGATGGTTGCCAGCGTTCGAGTTCGTTTCCGGGCGATATCCCGGCGGGCGCGGGAATAGTGGCCGGCGCCGGGATGACCGGCGGCCGTTCGCGCGCGATCCAGCGCCGGAAGAACGCCGAGAAGACGCCGAATCCGCCGCCGGAATCGTTCACCACCTGCTCCGGTTCGATGGCGAGGACGCCGGGGGCCTCGACGAAGCTGACTCCGATGCTCGCAAGTGTCGCAGCGACCCGGGAGTCTCGCGCGCGGCCGAAGGGGCTGTAGTCGCGACTGACGAAGACGTTCGTTGCCCCGAATTCGCGCACGGCGGCGGGAAGAAGCTCCTCCGGGCGGCCACGGCGGACGACCAGCACGCCTCCCCGCGCGCGAAACGCTTCGGCGAGTTCGGCGAGGGATTCGCGCAGGAACCACTCGCGATTCGGTGAGGCGAATCGGCCCTGGAGCAGCCGCACATCGATCACGAAGAGGCCAATCACCGGCCCGGTGGCGAGCGCCTCACCGAGCGCGGGTTGGTCGTAGACGCGGAGGTCGCGGCGGAACCAGAGGATCGATGGCGGGACTTCGGACATGCGCACCCCGGCGGCCGGCCACTTTTTGGCGACCGGCGACCCAACTATTGGTAGCACGGCGACAGTCCGGGTCGGTGTGAGCGCGCATGGATGCGGCCGGCCTGGTTCGAACGACTACCCGGCGCGGGCCCGGCGCAGGGTTCGAAAGCCGGCCTCGGCGGCATCGAGCGCAGGAAGGCGGAGGGTCGCGGTGCGTGTGATCCCGGCGAGCGCGTCCGGGTCCGTGCCCGTTCGCCAGCCTGCGAGGAGCAGCGCCACCCACCACAGCAGCGAGGCTCGCGCGAGGGCCGGGAGGAGCGCCCATTCGATGTCCGAGAGCTGGCGGACGGACTCATACCCTTCGAGCATGGGGCCCGCGAATCGCGGCTCGAGCGGTTCGAATGGCACAAGCATGGTCGCGAGGTCACAGATGCGGGCGTCGCGACGGGCGAAGTCGAAATCGAGGAGGCCGGTGAGCTGCCCTTCGTGCCAGAGCAGGTTCGAGCCCTGGAAATCGCCGTGAATTGGCATGTCGGGGAGTTCCGGGTAGTGCAGCCGGGAGAGCTCGCGGAGGTTCCGATAGCGGTAGCGGCGCACGATGGCTGCCAGTTCGGGCGCTTCGACCGAGAAGGCGGCGAGGACCTCGTTGAAGGTGCCGACGTTCGCGGGCGCGAGCCAGGCGTCGAGTTCCCAGGCCTTGCCCGCCCCAGGTTTCTGGCCATCGACCGGGAACGAGGCGATGTCGCGGTGAAGTCGGCCGAGCAGGCGGCCGCGATTGTGGTACATCGCCGGACTCGGTTCGGCCTGCGGTTCGCCGGCGAGGAGCGGCGTGGCGACCCAACAATGGCCGTCGTGTTCGAGCACCTTTGCGCCGCCCGGCACGCGCAGGGGGAGCGCCACCGGCCAGCCGCCAGCGCCCACCACCTGGACCAGCGCCTGTTCCCATTCGACCGCCGCGCGGGAGCGAAATGCTGGCGAGCGGCGGAGGACGAACGCCCGGTCCCCCTCTGCCAGGAGCCAGTGGCGGTTGACCCGGCCGGATTCGAGCACGCGCACGCTGGCAGCGGCGAGGTCGAACGCCTGCAGGACTTCCAGCGGAACGGGGCGGGAGAGCTGGCTCATGTGTGCGAAGAGGGTCGCGCGCCTGCTTCGAAATAACAATGGCCGAACGGCCCAGGCGGGCAAGGTCTCTTGAGAAATCTCCCGGAAAAGGCTGAGCATGCGAGGATCCTGCGCGAGATGGCGTTCGGCAAGTGCCTGGATTCGTGCTCGATCTGCTCCTGGACACGGGCACCGCCGCTGGTCGAGGTGGACTGCAGGCGGTTGCACCTCGCCCCCCATAAACGGCCGAGTGACGCTCGCAAGACGTCCTCCTGCCACTCACCGTGGCGGTTCGCGCGCGCTACGGTAGGGCGACCACGCAGCGAAAGGCGGGCGAATATGAAAACCGTGACCGTAATCTCGGGACTGGCGCTACTCAGTGGCATGGCGGCCACCTATCTGAAGTTCGGGCGGCCGCGGGTGCTGAACTGGGGCGCTACCACGGACGAAGTGAGCGCCGAGCTCCCAGGCGACGAAATCCTGCCCAGGGTTCCTCTCCAGACGACCCGCGCAATCACTATCGACGTTCCGGCCGCGCAGATCTGGCCCTGGCTCGCGCAGATGGGGCCGAAACCGCGCGCCGGCGTCTACACCTACGACCGGGTCGAGCGGATGCTGGGGATCGACATCGAGAACTCGGACCGCATCATGCCGGAGCTCCAGGCGCTCGAGCCCGGCGATTTCTTCGCCCTGAACCCGAAAAGCGGCCTCGCCGTGCGCGCGGTCGAGCCTGGCAATCACCTCGTTCTCCAGTGGGAGCCGGCGAAATCGACCTGGGCGTTCTGTCTCGCACCGGTTGGCGACGGGCGCAGGACGCGGCTGATCTCGCGCAACCGCATTCCCGGTTCCGGGCCAGGGTTCTGGCTGATGGCTGTCGCCGTCATGGAGTTCGGCTCTCTCATCATGGAGCGAAAGATGCTCCTCGGGATCAAGCAGCGTGCTGAGCGGCTGGTGGCCGAGGATGCGAAGGCGTTCGCCGCCGCACCGCTCGAGGCTTAGCACTGGCAACGGGCGGCGATCAGGTCGCCTCGATCGTCGCCATCATGCCCTGGTCCTCGTGGTCGAGGATGTGGCAGTGGTAGACGGACTTGCCGCCGATCTGCTCGAAGGGGATGCGCAGCTTCACGAAACCGCCCGCGGGCACGTTGACCACGTCCTTCCAGCCAGCGGGGAGTGGCCCCCCACCGCTCCGCTCCAGCACAAGGAATGGCCAGATGTGGAGGTGGAACGGGTGGTCCATCGTGCCGATGTTGCGAACGGTCCAATCCTCGATGGTGCCCAGCTTCACGCGCGTGTCGATACGGTTGGCGTCGAACGCCTTGCCGCTGACCAGGAAGCGTGGCGGCCCACCGCCCATCTGCATTTCGAGCGAGACCTCGCGGCTGCCAGTGACCTTGAGCGAAGACGCCGAGGGCAGCGTCGCGAGCTTCGCTGGCAGCGTGGCCGCCGGGGCTGCGGACCCGCTGACAGACATCGTCAGCAATGTTGCCTCGCTCGCGGCCGACATCGCCCCGCGACTGATGGGCAGCATGCGGAGGGCGAACGCGCCTTCCTTCGAGGGCTGAACCAGCACTTCCGCGCGTTCGCCGGGCACGAGCGTCAGTTCGTCGACCGCTTCGGGCGCGGCGAGCCGGCCTCCATCGCGAGCGATGACGTGGAGCTGGTGACCATCGAGTTTCAGCCGGTAGAAGCGCGACGTGCTCGCATTCAGCAGGCGCCAGCGTTCGAGCGTGCCGGGCGCTGCCGCCAGTTTTTGCCCCGCCACCCCGTTGACCAGGAGCAGGGGGCCTTCGCGGCCCTCGTTCAGGTCCATCATGGTCGCCGAGGTCACGCCCGACTCGGTCGCCGCATCGCGCGTGTCGTGCAGGAGCAGGAGGCGTTCGGTCGAAGTCGCTATTTCCGGGAGTTCGTCGAGAGCGTCTTCGACGACGATTGCCCCGAACATCCCAGCGAAGAGCTGCTCGGCGACGTGGTGGTGGAGGTGGGGGTGATACCAGAACATGCCGCTCGGATGGTCCGCGGGCAGTTTCATTTCGTAGTCGAAGGTTTCGCCGGCCTTGATCTCGATGAACGGGTTGTCGGCGTTGCCTTCGGGAGAGACGCGCAGCCCGTGCGTGTGCAGGTTGGTCGAATGCGGCAGCTTGTTCTCGCAGGCGATACGCAGCGTGTCGCCGGGCCGGAGGAGGAGTGTTGGGCCGGGCGATGTGCCGTTGACCGTGATTGCCCAGCGCTCTTTGTTGCCGCTGGGAACGAGCTTTCCCTCGATAGTGAGCCTGGTTTCGAGGACGCCGTTGACGCTCGCGATGACCGCTGGCTGCTTCCATGCGAGATCGCCGGCTATTGATGTGCCGCCGGGCAGCGTCGTCGAGCTTCCGGCGGGCGTCGAACCAGGAGCAGGTGAGCCTGTCGAATTGGACGCCGAATCATCGCCGCCGCAGCCGGTCAGCGCGAGACCCACGAGCCCGGTGGTGGTCGTTCCCGCGTAGCCGAGCAGTTGCCGCCGGGAGATGGAACGGAGCGCGCGACCGCCAGGGATATCGTTGGGCATGGTTCGTTGGCCTCCAGCCAGGTTCGCCGGGCGGAGCCAGGGCAACGCCGGGGACGTATCCATCAAAACGTAGCAGGCGAGACGGAACTGTCGCGGGCCGGGCGGTCCCCAGAGTTGCGCCCCTTCGGACCCAAAGCTCGGCGGGCGCGGCTCAGAGCGGCAGGCGGACGCGAAAGGTCGTTCCCGCACCGGGTTGCGATTCGACCGCGATGCGGCCTCCGTGCGCTTCGGCGATCCACTTACCGATCGCGAGCCCGAGGCCGGTGCCACCCTTCGAGCGCGTGCGTTCTGCGTCTGCGCGGTAGAACCGTTCGAAAATACGCTTCTGGTCTTCCGGCGAGATCCCTGCGCCGTCGTCAGTGACGCTGAGTTCTGCTGCGCGCGAACCGTCCGTCGAACAGCGAACCTGGACGTGGCCCCCCTCCGAGGCATATTTCAGGCTGTTGTCCACGAGGATCACCACCAGCTGCCGCAGCCGGGCGCGGTCGCCACGAACGGTCACTGCCTGCACATCGCAGGCGAGTTGGACGTGGAGGACGTCGGCGAGCGCTCCCATGTCGCGAACCACTTCGTCCACGAGGGCGCCGAAGTCGAGTGGTTCGAGCAGGAGGTTGGCGCGACCTTCGTCGGCCCGCGCGAGGGTCGTAAGGTCGCCGACGAGGACCGCGAGGTGGTCCAGCTCGAGGGCGACCGCCTCCGCCTCGTCCAGGCGCGACTCGATCGTCGCTTCCGGGTCTTCGAGCAGCGCGGCGTTGTTCGCCTTTGCCACCGTGAGCGGAGTGCGAAGCTCGTGGGAGGCATCGGAGACGAACTGGCGTTGCGATTCCAGCGAGCGGCGAATCGGGCCGAGCGTGCGCCCGGCGAGCCAGAACCCGGTCACCAGGGATACCCCGAATCCGATGACGCCCCCGACCGCGAACACGTTGCGAATGGTGGCGAGTTGATGCTCCGCGAGTCGCAGGGAGCGGCCGACCGCGAGGAAATTGCCATCTTCGAGCGGCGTCACGAGCATGCGGTAATTGCTGTCGTCGCCGCGGATCTCGTGGAACGGCTCGTGGTCCAGTTCGCCCGCGAGGTGCGCAAGGTCGACGCCGCCGAGGCCCACCGCCCGCGGGTTCGCCAGGATCACGCCAGCCGGGTCGAAGGAGACGTAGAAGACATCGCTGGGGATCACGGCGAGGAGTGCGACATCGTCGTCGTAGGAGTCGTCCCCGTCTTTGCCGCTGTCGTCGTCGCTCTCGTCCTTGCCGCTTTTGTCTTCGTCGTCGTCATCATCATTCTTGCCACTCTTGTCATCATCGTCGTCGTCGCCGCTGTCCTCGCTGGCAACCGGGTCCGGGACTGCCTCGGGAGTGCTGGCGACCGCCGCCTGTGCATCGAGTTGCCTGGTGGCGGCGCGCAGGCTCTCGTTCATCTCCGCGTTGAGGTCGTCCTGGATGAGCAGGTAGCTGACGATGGCAACCCCGGTGAGGGTGAGCCCAAGGGCCGCGGCATATGCCGCCGTGAGCATGAGCCGCGCGCGCTGAAACATCAGCCTTCCCGGATGGCGTAGCCGACGCCGCGAACGGTCTTGATGAGCTTCTGCTCGAAGTCCTTGTCCACTTTGTTGCGAAGGTAGTGGATGTACATCTCCACGACGTTCGAATCGGTGAGGACTTCGTAGTTCCAGACCGTGTCGAGCAGCCGCGAGCGGGTCATGACGTGGCCGGCGTGGCGCATCAGGGCTTCGAGGAGGACGAACTCCTTGGCCGTGAGGTCGATTCGGCGGCCGGCGCGCGTCGCTTCGCGCGTGCGCACGTTCAGTTCGAGGTCGGCGACGCGGAGGATGTCCGGCTCGGGACTGACGACCACCTGGCGGCGGCCGAGGGCACGCACGCGCGCAAGTAGCTCTTCGGGCGCGAACGGCTTCACGAGGTAGTCATCGGCGCCGGCATCGAGGCCGGCAACGCGGTCACGAACGGCATCGCGAGCGGTAAGCATCAGGATTGGGGTGGACTTGCCGCTCGCCCGCAGCCTCCGTGTGACTTCGAAGCCATCGATCGAGGGGAGCATGACATCGACCACGAAGATGTCGTACGGCTCCATATCTGCCTGGAGCAGCGCCTCATCGCCGTCCGCGACCCAATCGGCCACGTGTCCTTCGGCCGCGAAGATCCGCTGAACTGCGCGGGCGAGCCGGTCATCGTCTTCTACAAGGAGGAGGTGCATGTCATGTCCATGAGAACAGATTGCGCCCTCTCGTACCTTTGAGACTTCTTATTTCCGCCACACAGCGATCTTAGGTTCGGCTGCCACGATAGGAGCATCTTCCGAGGAGGGTCCGAATTTGGACGCAAGAATCGCAATCATCACCGGCACCGTATTCGCTGGGGTGCTCGTCGCCGGGGCGCTGGCAGCACCGCGAGGCGGCGGCAACGCAACGGCCGAGGGCGACTCCACGCTCGCAACCACGGCATTCGCCGAGGCGCCCTCGACGGTTTCGACGGCGACCCTTCCCCAGTCCGTGACGGTCTCGCGCCGCGACGGCAGTGACACGTACGAGGACGACAGCGACACCTACCAGGACGACGACAGTGACGCGTACGAGGACGATCGCCACGACGATGACGACGATCGGGACAGCAACCGCGGCCGTGACCACGAGGAGGACGACGACTAATGGCTGCCGCCCGCTACCTGAAAGCGCGCCTCTCTATCGGCGCGGCGCTGGCCGCCAGCGTGATTGGCGGGTCCGTTTACTTCGTCCAGGCGTCGCCTGGGTCCACCACGTCGGAGCCCCTGGAAGTAACAGCACCAGTGGCTCCGCCGCCGGCCGCGACGCTCCCCATCGTCCCGGCGAGCGCAGGTAATACTGCCGCCGCACCCGCAGCACCCACATCGGCTCCCGTGAAGCCGAAAGCCACAGCCACCGCAAAGCGATCGCGAGCATCCTGATGACATCCTCACGCCTCGGCCTCCTTGCCTTCTTCGTTGCTTCGTTCGCCGGCGGCCTGGCACTTCGGTCGGCGGAACTCGGCACCATCCCCTGGGCCGTGAGCCGGGCCTCGGGACTCGCAGCCTTCGCAGTGCTGAGCGCATCGGTGGCCATGGGGCTGCTTATCAGCACGAAGGCGAGCGACGGGCTCATGAGCCGGCCGTTCGTCTTCCAGATGCACCAGTTCCTCGCGGTGGCATCGCTGACGTTGATCGCGGTTCACGCGGGAAGCCTGTTGTTCGATGGGTTCATCGAGTTCACGTCGCTCGCGCTGATCGTGCCATTCATCTCGAGCTACGAACCGCTGGCCGTAGGCGCTGGCGTGATTGCTGCCTGGCTGGCCGCCATCACCACCGCGAGTTCGTGGATGCGCTCCCGGATTAGCCCGAAACGCTGGCGCAAGCTGCACTACCTGACGTTCCTCGCCTACTTCGCCTCCCTCGGCCACGGTGTCTTCGCCGGCACCGACACCGGCCTGCCCCTGGTCTACTGGGGCTATGTGCTCTCGGCGGCCGCAGTCCTCGCCCTGACCACGCTCCGCATCACGGGCTATCGCGCTCCTCGACGTGCTGCTGCGAAAGCGAAAGCCACGCCGGGCGGACATGCACGCGGGCTAGCCTGAGACAGACACCCGGGCCCTCCCGAGGTTCAATCGGATGGCCCGCCAAATTGCACCAGGGGCACCAATGTTTCTCGAAATCTCGACGCTCTTCGGGCTGCCGGCGCACGCCCTCATTGTCCACGCGGCGGTCATCCTGGTTCCGTTAGCGGCCATCGCTTTCGCAGCCACCTGCTAGCGAACCGGTTGGCGGGGCGTCTATGGCATTCCGATTGCGATTCTCGCGGCGAGCGGCGCACTCATGGCGTGGCTTGCCGAACAGAGCGGCGAACCACTCGAGGATCACGTGAAGGAGGCAGCCCGTGCCGCCGGGACCCAGGCGCGATTTGGCGAACACCCGGAGCAGGGGGAGTCGGCATTTCTCTGGGCGGCCATCTTCGCGCTGATGGTTGTGGGATTTGTCGCCCTGCACGTGCTGAGCCGAAGGCGAACACTCCCGGCCTGGACCGGGCTCGCCGCCTACGGCCTGGTGTCCGCCGTCGGAGCGGTTGCGCTGTTGACGATGGTTGTCGCGGGCCACTCCGGCGCCGCCCTGGTCTGGAAGGAAGTCGGCTCATTCGCGGCCTGGAAATAGCGACGCGAAACCCGGCCGATAGCCGGAAATCGACTGGCGGCGAAACTCATCCGCCGGGAGTGCAAAGTGCCGTGTATCCAGCACTCGCCGCCTCGGCGATGAGGTGCTTTCCGGCGATGAGGATCGCCTTCGCCCAGCATTCGGCCCGCCACGTCTCGGCACCCCAAACGGTGACCTGCGCGAACCCGGAGTCCGCCGGGAGCCCGGTCCGAGGGTCGATCAGGTGGTGGACCAAGGTGCCGCGCTCGCCTTTCCAGCGGCGCTTCGCGGTGGATGATGTGGCCACGGCGCCACGCACCAGGCCGCTCCATGCTGGACTCCCCGGACCATCCACCTCGACCCACCAGCCATCGTTGCCGTCCTCGTTGCCCGCGCACCGAAGGTCGCCGCCCGCGTTGACCAGCAGGCCGTCGAACTCGCCGCAGAACATATCGAGCGCGAGGTCCACGGTCCAACCCTTGACGATGCCGCCGAGGTCGAGCTGACCTTCGCGGAGGCGCACGCGGCTCCCGGAGACGCCCAGGCAGTCGGCCAGGCGAGGCACCGATTGGGCGCGCGGCGAGCCCTGAGATGTTATGTCCTCGAAAGTCCGGTCGTAGCCAGCCTCTCGCAGGGCAGTCAGGACCATGGGGTTGAAGATCCCCTGCGTGAACGCGTTTGCCTCGAGGGCGAGGCTGCAGGCGGCCGCGAAGCGCGCGTCATTGATCATTTCGCCGGCGTTCAGGCGCGAAAGCAGGCTCGCATCGCGAAATCGCGAGAAGACCGCCTCCTGGCGCTCGAAAAGGAGGCGAATCGAGAGGAATGCCGCGATTGGCGGCGAATCTGTCTCGATGAGCACATCCACTGTCGTGCCCATGGCCGGGAAGCTCTCGCTGAACTGCATCCGGGCCATTGTGCCCACGAATTCCGCCCTGCGCAGGCAAACGACCGCGCCTCGCGGCCGCCGATCCCACCCAGCGCTTGTTCGAGACGGTACAATGCAGGCAGATTCGGCCCGGAGGCTCGCATATGAAGACTTTGAACACCCTTACCCCGGAAGAGACCTACGTCATCGCCCACAAGGGAACGGAGCGGCCATTCACGGGCGAATACGACGACTTCTTCCTCGAAGGCACCTACCTCTGCCGGCGCTGCGACACGCCGCTCTATGTCTCGGATGCGAAGTTCCACTCCGGCTGCGGCTGGCCCGCATTCGACCAGGAGATCGAGGGCGCTGTGCGTCGTCTCCCGGACCCGGACGGCCATCGAATCGAAATCGAGTGCGCAACCTGCAATGGGCACCTCGGCCACGTGTTCCTCGGCGAGCGGTTCACGCCGAAGAACGCCCGGCACTGCGTGAACTCCCTCTCGTTGAAGTTCGTACCGGCGGTCTAGCCGAGTTCGTCTCGAAGAATCCTCGCTCAACCGTGCGAACCCTGCCCCTTCGTCTTGTGGTGTTGCTTAATCGCTATTTGGTGATATAGTGATTCTTGACATGGAAAAGCTCCCACCTCACCTGCTCGAACACGTCGCCGACCGCTTTCGCGTGCTTGGCGATGCCAACCGGCTGCGCATCATCGAGGCGCTCCGCGAATCCGGCGAGATGAACGTCGGCGACCTTGTCGAGCGCCTGGAGATGAGCCAGGCGAACGTCAGCAAGCACCTGCGCCTGCTTCACCAGGCCGGGATCCTGGAGCGCCGGCCGCAGGGCACCGCAGCCTACTACTCCGTCACCGACCCCACCATCGCCGACCTTTGCGACCTCGTTTGCAACCGCCTTCGCGCCCAGAAGCGGGAAGAGGCCGCAGCCTTCGCCTGAGCCGAAATGCCCGGCACCTGACCGGTCGTTCGTGGCCCAATCATCGCTTAATCGTCAAGGAGTTATCGAATGAATCCTTCACCACTTGCCAGGCTCGGCCGCTGGGCACACTCTCACCGGCTCACGGTCATCTCCGCCTGGGCGATCCTCGCGATTGGGCTGGGCGTGTTTGCGCCCCGCCTCGAACACGCCCTTTCGGGCGCGATGTGGGAGGTGAACGCCAGTGACTCTCTCGCCGCTCGAAGAGTCCTGGAAGAGGAATTCGGCGGCTTCTCGTCACAATCGGCGGTTGCCGTTTTTCACAGCGACACACTGACCACCGGCGACCCGGTGTTCCAGGAGACCATCCAGCGCGCGACAGCGATCTTTGCCGGCGAATCAGCGCTGTCCCCGGCAGCACCACCCCAGGTGAGCCCGGACGGCAGGACCGTGATGCTCCAGGCCGGCGCGCTCGTCGATCCTACCGAGGCCGTGCGCGCCGCAGAGCGCATCTCTGACGAAATCGGTGGACTCTCCACCGAAACCATCACCGTTGCGCTCACCGGCTCGCCGGCATTCTGGGCCGATTTCAACGCCGAGAATCGTGAAGGAATGATGAAGGCCGAGCTGCTCACCTGGCCCGTCACGGCCGTGATTCTCGTGCTCGCCTTTGGCACCCTTGCGGCCGCAGGGCTCCCGCTGCTCCTCACCGCCGCGGGGCTCATCTCGGCAATGGGCGTCCTGTTCGGCATCACGACCTTCACGGACCTTTCGATCTGGTCGCTGAACTTCGCGATGATGTTCGCGCTCGCGCTGGGCATCGATTACGCACTGTTCATCGTCACCCGGTTCCGCGGCGCGCTTCACGCGTCGCCGAACGACGTTAACGGCGCCGTCGGGGTGACCATGGACACGGCCGGGAAGGCAGTCCTGTTCAGCGGCCTGACCGTCATCATCAGCCTTTCCGCCATTCTCATTGTCCCTGTCCCGGCTTTCCGCTCGATCGCCGTGGGAATGATGCTGGCGGTCGGATTCGTCCTCCTCGCCGCCCTGACGCTGCTCCCGGCGTTGCTGGGAACCGGGATCAACCGCTTCGCGCTGCCCTGGCATTCCACGGGCGAACATCGCAGCCTTGGCTGGGAGCGATTTGCCCGGCGCATCGAGAAGCATGCCCTCGCGCTCACTATCGCTTCGGCGGGCGTCCTCCTGCTGCTTGCGACGCCCCTGCTCGGCCTGAAGACGGGCATGCCCGGCATCAACGTCCTTCCGCAGGACCGCCAGGCGCGAACCGGCTATGACCTGCTCGCGGACGCCTTCGGTCCCGGTGGGCCTGGACCTATCCAGGTCATTGTCCCTCCGTCGGCCGACATCACAACTATCTCTGAAGCGATCGCGACCACCCCCGGCGTCGCGATGGTCTTCCCTGCCCAACCCGGCGCGAACGGTTCGCAGCTTCTGACCGCGCTTGCCACGACCGACCCTTCGAGTGCGGAATCGAAGGCGCTAATCGCCACCCTGCGCGACCGCCTGCCGTCCAGCGTGCTTGTCGGTGGACCCGTCGCGGAGAACTTCGACCTCGACCGCACACTGAGCAGCTACGCTCCCATCGTCATCGGAGTAGTGTTGATTCTCGGATTCCTGCTACTGCTCATCGCGCTGCAGGCCATCTTCATCGCCGTTGCGGGAGTCATCTTCAACCTGCTCTCGGTGGGAGCGGCCTTAGGTGTTGGGGCGCTGGCCTTTCAGCATGGCTGGGCGGCGGGCCCGATGGGCTTCGAGAGCCAGGGCTACCTCACTTCTTGGGCGCCGCTGTTCTTCTTCGCCCTCGTGTTCGCCATCTCGATGGACTACACCGTCTTCTTGCTCGCCTCGGCCCGTGAACACTTCGAACGCTCCAGCGATGCTGCCGAGGCGGTGCGCGGATCGCTCGCCCACACCGGACGCCCAATTGTCGCCGCGGCCCTGGTGATGGTGGCGGTGTTCTTCACCTTCGCCATTGCCGGCACGCTTCCGATGAAGGAGATGGGCCTCATCCTCGGCGTTGCCGTCCTATTCGATGCGTTTCTTGTCCGCCTCGTCCTGGTTCCGGCAGTGCTCTACCTGGTCGGCGACAGGGCCTGGTGGCTCCCACGCTGGGCAGACCGCCTGCTTCCCGACGTCCGCTTCGCCCACTAAGTCACAACTCCTGGAGGGATTTACGATGGAAACAGATTCACGAGCAGCGGCCAGCAGCTCATTCTCCCGGTTCGTCGCATCCAACAACGGCCGGGCGGCCCGGGTCGGTCTTGGCCTGGCGCTGATCGGCACGGGCACGCTGCTCATTGATTGGCCAGCGGGGCTCGCTCTTGCGACCTTCGGACTCATTCCGCTGGCCACTGGAGCTTTCAATCTTTGCCCGGTCGCACCAATCTGGGGAGGGCACTTCTGGGGCGCGCGCTACTGCAGCGTCCCCGCCAATTCCGCAGAGGGCCAGGCGCCTCAGACGTTCGAAGGGAAGAAATAACTGTGAGCCAGACACCAGTCATCGAGTTCCGCGTCCCACTGAACTTTTCCGCGGCCGAAGTGGCCGTCCGCGAGGCGTTGCAATCGCAGGGCTTCGGAATTCTCACCGAAGTGGATGTCACCGCCGTCCTGCGCGCGAAACTGGGGGTCGAGACGGCCCCCCACAAGCTGCTCGGGGCCTGCAACCCGGTGCTCGCGCACGCCAGCCTGGAGGCCGCTCCGTCAGTCGGCGCGTTCCTCCCCTGCGGAGTCGCAATTCGGGCGGGTTCGAACGAATCGGAGACGATTGTTGCCATTCAGAACCCGGCGATGCTCGGGGAGCTGTTCGACGTCCCGGGCCTGGTTGAACCGGCGAACGAAGCGGCGCGGCGGCTGCAGGATGCGCTGCGAAGCATCGGCACGGCCATCCCGGCGCGCCTTGACGCCACCGATAACGCTATCGCGAGCCCCAGCGCGGCCGCAACGAGGAGCGCCTAGATGCGTCTCTTTTCGCGGGCGCCATCCACGCTCGAAATCGATGCTCGCGCGGCGTACGACCTGCAACTTGCAGGGGCGACGCTCGTCGATGTCCGCGAGGAGCGCGAACTGGCCCATGGGCGGGCGGACGGCGCCCGGCACATCGCGCTTGGCAACCTTGCTGCCCAGGCCATGACCCTGCCACCGGACTCACCGGTGCTTGTCATCTGTGCGAGCGGCAACCGCAGCCGCCGTGGCGCCGGATTCCTTCGTGACCAGGGATTCAATGCGAAGTCGGTCCGCGGCGGCACGGCGGCCTGGTCGCGGGCGAACCTGCCAATGGCGAAGTAGCTCCTGAGATTCAGCCCGTCGGCTCGGGCTGCGGGAATCAACGCGCGGCCTTGCGTTCACCCATGAGGAGGACCATGTGGAAGTCATTCAGTTCGTTACCGAAGCGCTCGGGGACTCCTCCTACCTGGTTGTCGGCGACCAGAGTGCAGCCGCCGTCGACCCTCAGCGCGATGTCCGGCCGATGCTCCAGGCGGCCCGCGAACGCGGCGTAACCATTGATTACGTCTTCGAGACGCACGTCCATAACGATTATGTCTCCGGCGGGCGAGAACTGGCGGCGCTTGGAGCCACGGTCGTGGCGCCGGCGGGCTCGAATCTGGATTTTCGCCATATCCCGCTGGCGGATAAGGGCGAATTGCAGTTTGGCGGAGTCACGCTGCGTGCGTTCGATGCCCCGGGCCATACCTTCGAACACAATGCCTATATCGCGCTCGACCACCTCGGCGAACAGCGCGGCGTGTTCACCGGGGGCTCTTTGCTCATGGCGGCGGCGGGACGCTCGGATCTCCTCGGACCGGAATCCACGGAGGTGCTCACGCGGCTGCAATGGGAATCGGCTCAACGCCTGCGGAGGGAAGTCGCGGCGGCGACCGAGATCTTCCCGACCCACGGCGCAGGGTCATTCTGCAGCTCCGCCGGCGCCGATGTGGGGCGGTATGGGCCGCTCAGCGTCGAATTCGGCCGTAATCCCCTGTTCGTCCCTCCCGAGTTCGACGCGTTCCGCGCCAGCCAGCTTGGTTCGCTGCCGCCGATTCCCGGGTACTACTCGTTCATGGCTCCCATCAACCGGGCAGGGCCCCAGGTCTACGGCGAGCCGCCATCCCCGGCCAGTATCTCGCCGGAGGAAGTGGCCAGCCTCGCGAAAGACGGCGTGCTCGTCATTGACACGCGACCCCGCGCGCAGTTCGCCGTTGGCCACATCCCGGGGTCTGTGGGCATCGAAGGCGGCGGCTCGCTGCTCGCCTACGTTGGCTGGCTCGTGCCGTTCAACGCCCCGGTAGCGCTCATCACGAATAACCAGGAAGAGGCGCAGGCGGTCACGATCGATCTCTTCCGGATCGGTTATGAGGACGTCCGGGGATATCTCACGTGGGCGGAGTGGACTGCGGAGTCCCGGCCGGTGCAACCGCTGCAAACCGTCGATACCGCCGGTGCGCGCGAGATCCTTGCTGCCGGGAGCATCCCCGTGCTGGACGTTCGCTTCGAGTACGAACAGCGCGAGCGTCCACTCGAGGGTGCCGGCGCCCGGCCCATCGACAGCCTGCCATCGTGGGTCGACCGCGTAGATGGGCCAGCACTCGTGGTCTGCGCGGGCGGCCAGCGAGCGGCGATGGCGGCGAGCTTTCTCCAGAGAGCCGGCAAGGATGTCCTGGCGCTGATCGACGGTGGCGCCGAAGACCTCTCCTGACGGTCGGCACCTACCCCGGGGGCAGGATGCCGGCGGCAACCTGGCCGACGTAGCCGTGCAGTTCGGTGGGCGAAAACGGCTGCATGAACGGCCCAGCGCGAACGTCCCGGTAGAGGCGGCTCAGTTCGTGGCGGGTCGTGAAGGCGCTGCCGCCGACGATATCCATCGCCTTCGAGACGATGCTGATCGCGTTCTGGTTCACGGTCCACTTCGCGCACTGGTAGTCGCGCATGACGGCGTGGCCCTCTTCGAGGGTAGCGAGCACGCCGCCGGTGGCAGCGATCGTGGCGTCGAGATCCCGTGCAGTGACCGCCAGGACGGCGCGGGCGGCGGCAAGTTCGATGTCGATTTCGCCGAGCAGGTGCTGCACGCCCGGTGAGAGCCCGAGCGCCCCGCCGAGCTTCACCTTCGACTCCTTGCGCGCTGCTTCGGCCGCCAGCTCGCGCGCGCGTTCGGCGATTCCGAGGAATGCGGCGACCAGGGTGAGGTTGCCGACCGTCCGCTGGAGCAGCGAGGCCGGGGTCCACTGGCCCCATGGCCCGGCAACGACCACTCCGTAGGCGGGGACGCGGCAATCTTCGAAGACGACCGACTGGCTGCCGGAGCCTCGCATGCCGAGCGCATCCCAGTCGTCCTGGGGGAGGAATCCCGGCGTATCCACGGGCACGGTGGCGAAACCGATGCGGTCGCCATCTTCGAGCTGGACGCGGACGTTCATATTGCAAACGTTGGCGAGCGGCGAGAGGGTGACGAAGATCTTGCGTCCGGTGATGCTCCAGCCATCGACGGTGCGAGTGGCGGTCGTGCGGGGCCGAAGGTTGTCGGTCCCCGGCTCGGTCGCGGTGCCGCAGAAGATGAGCCTGCCCTCGACGATGGCCGTGAGCTGGCTGGCAACCTGCTGCTCGGCTTTCGCGTCACCTGAAGCGCGGGCGGCGCGCCAGCGAAGGGCGAGCCCTCGGGAGCTGCCGAAGTGCATGTCGATGGCGATGGCGGTCGAGGGGTCGCCCCGGGCGAGGCGCTCGAGGCCGGCGCACCAGTCGTGGATCGATTCGAGCCCGAGACCGCCGAGTTCTTCGGGCACGAAGGCGGCGACGAGGCGGCTGCGCTTCATGTCCTCGTAGTTCTCGGCGGGCATGGTCCCGGCCGCGTCGTGGGCTGCGGCGCGTTCGCGGAAGACAGCGGCGTGCTCGTCGGCGAGGGTGGCGAATCGTCGGCCCGCGGCGGTTGTCGGCTGGAGTTGCATCGGCGTCGTAGCTCCGGACTTTCTCTTTAGATGCGGTGGCGTGGCAGATCGCGAGCGACGGGCGACGCCGCTATGGCAAAACGGGCTCGCCGAGCGTCAGCATGAGCCGGTTCGCCCACCCGAAAAAAGCCGACGCCTGGGCCGCGTCGAGGATGGCGAGGTCGTCCACGCCCAGCTTTCGCAGCTCTCGGATGTGCCACTGCGTCGCCGCCGGTGGCGTGACCGCGAGCGCGGCCGCGAAATCCGTGACCGCTCGCCAGCGCTCATCGAGCGAGGCTTCGATGCCTTCGTCGAGCACGCGCTGGACGTCGTCGGTGCGCCCGCTGAACTCGGATGCGGCCCGGCTGTGGACCGAGGCGCAGTAGATGCAGCCGTTGACCCGCGAGGTCACGGCAGCGGCGAGTTCGCGCTCGGCCCGAGGGAGACCCGATTCGGTGTAGAAGATGCCGTTGTCCGTCGCGGTGCGCTCGCCGAGGATGCGCGGGTCGAGGGCGAGCAGACGGAAGTAGGGCGAATCGAGGCGCCGCCCGGGGAGCACCGCGCGCTGCTCGTCTGTCGCATCGACGGCTTCGACCGGCGGCAGCCATGGCGTCCAATCGAGGTGTTCCTGCGTGAACCCGGCGTCGCGGGTGCTCACCGGGCCGATGCTGCAGGCAGGCGCCTCGCGTTCCTCGCCACGGAGGAGCGCGAGGCCAATGTAGACACGGACCTGGAAGCTGGTGAACGCGATCAGCTGGGAAACGGTCACGATCTCGGGCGTTGAGAGGCCAGCCGCGAGCAGAAGCTGGAGGTCGGCGGGCGTGGCTGCCGCCGGGTTGAGGACGAGCAGGTCCACATGCTGGAGGATGGCGGGCAGGCGACCGGGCAGGTCCGCAGCGAGCGGCGTCGCCGAGATGCCATCGACCACTGCCTGGCTACCGCCCGCCTCCAGACGAAGGAGCTTCGCAAAATGCGAGATGAATGCGGGCTCATCGTGGAGCACGGACACCCGGAGCGCGGCCGCGAAGCGTTCGAGCTGCGTCACGGGCGTTGCCAGTTGTCCGCCGAACAAGGCGTCGTAGCTGCCCTGCATGTGCTCGGTTGCGGCCGCACGCTGGGCTCGCACGCCCGCAAGTTCGGAGCCATTCGAGACCCCAAGGAGCTCGTTCAGAACGTCATTTCCAACAGCGATTTCACTCATATCCACGGCCTCCCGGGTGCTGCCGGAATGCTACGCGGTGGGAGCGCTTCGTGGCCACCTTGCGGGTACGCTTTGGCCGCGAAATGACACCTGCGCAGCCGGGGGCGAAGCTTCGCAAGGCGGCCGATTGCGCTAAAGTCGTTGCATGGCCGAGTTTCCCGACTGGCTACAGCCAATGGCCGCGACGCTGACGCAGGAGCGATTCGCTGTGCCCGGCTGGGTGTTCGAGCGCAAGTTCGATGGCATTCGCATGCTCGCCTTCAAGCGGGGCGACGAGGTGCGACTCCTCTCGCGCAACCGGCTGCCACAGAGCCACGCCTACCCGGACATCCACGCCGCGATTGCTGCATTGCCCTTCAGGAACGTCATCCTGGACGGTGAGGCGATGGGCATGTTTGGCGAACACGCCGAGCCGCTCTACCACGTCTTCGACGTTCCCTGGCTTCAGGACCGCGACCTCACCAGGCTACCGCTCAGCGAGCGCCGGGATGTGCTCGAAGGCCTGCCGTTTGAGCCGCCACTGGTCCTGGTCGAGCGAATCACGGACGCGGCGCCCTGGGAGCGTGCCTGCCGCGAGGGCTGGGAGGGCCTCATAGCCAAGCAGGTCGATTCGCTCTACGAGCACCGCCGCTCGCCTTCGTGGCTGAAGATGAAGTGCGAATTGACCCAGGATCTCGTCGTTGGCGGCTTTACGGAGCCAAAAGGATCGCGCGTGGGGCTGGGCGCGCTGCTCGTCGGCTATTTCGAGGGCCGCGAGTTCTGCTTCGCAGGGCGAGTCGGGACGGGGTTCACGGCGAAGCTGCTGCTCGAACTGCGCGCGCGGCTCGATGCCCTGGAGGTCGAGAAAACGCCGTTCACGAACGCCATCGACCTGCCGCTCGCAGCCCACTGGGTGCGGCCAGAAATCGTCGTCCAGGTCGGCTTCATCGAGTGGACGCGGCACGGGAAGTTGCGCCATCCGCGCCTGCTCGGGGTTCGGAGAGATACGCCGGCCAGCGAAGTTGTGCGAGCGTCGCGATGATCACGCATCCCGAGAAGGTCCTGTTCCCGGACGACGGCATCACCAAGGGCGAACTGGCGGCCTACTACGAAATGGTGGCGCCGAGCATGGTCCCGCTGATTCGCGGCCGGCCAATCACGATGGAACGGTTCCCATCGGGCATTGGTGCGAAAGGATTCATGCAGAAGAACGTCTCGAAGGGCTTCCCGGAGTGGCTGGAGCGCGTGGAAGTGCCGAAACAGGGTGGCGTCGTCAACTATCCGCTGGTCAACGAGACGCGGGACCTGCTCTGGCTGGCGAACCAGAACTGCATCACGCCACACGCCTGGACTTCGCGGATGCCGCACCTTGAGCAGCCGGACATGTGCGTTTTCGATCTCGACCCCTCCGAGGAGGACGCCGGGATCCTGCGCACGGCAACGCTCGCCGTCCGGGATGTGCTCGCGGAAGCCGGCCTCCAGAGCTGGGTAAAAACGTCCGGGTCGAAGGGTTTCCACATCGTCGCGCCTCTCGATGGCAAGGCCGCGGTCGAGCAGGTAATGGCTTTCGCCCACGCGGTCGCGACCGTGCTCATCGAGCGCGACCCGGAGCACCTGACGCTGGAGTTCATCAAGGCGGACCGCGGCAGCCGAATCTACGTGGATATCGGCCGGAACGGGACGGGGGCGACGGTCGCCGCGCCGTACGCGGTTCGGCCGAAACCTGGCGCGCCCGTCTCGGCGCCCTGCACGTGGGAAGAGGTCGAAAGGGGCGAGGCGCACCCCCAAGCGTTCACTCTGCGAACGATGCCGGAGCGGCTCGCGGCCGTCGGCGACCTCTGGGCCGAACTGCCAGCACAGCCGCTCGAACCTGCGATGGCGGCGATCGAGCGGCTCGGCGGAAAGCTCGAAGTGCCCGTCATCCGCCGCTTCGGCAACCGGACAGCGGGCCGGAACGAGGCACCGGGGACCTCTAGAGTTCCGGAGCGTCGGATTGAAACCGAAATGCTTCCTGGTAATCAGGGTTAGTCCCGTTCTCGTGCACGACATCCAGGGCGTATGCTTCGTCGTGTACCATCCAGCGGTCCCGTGCCCCCGGGAGACCTAGCTGACATGGGCCACCTGGAAAAATGGTGACTGACGTTCCGCTGCCCCAGGCGCTTTTCGGTGCGATCTTCCGGGAGAGCCTGGACGCCATTGTCGTTGCCGACGACGATGCCCGCATCATTGCCGCCAATGGAGCTGCCGAGCGGCTCTTCGGTATGACGCCAGGCGCTCTCACCGGACGGCGGCTCAGAGACTTCGTAACGCCCGACGAGCATGTGTACGATCGCTGGCAGCGGATGACAGAAGGGGCCGAGCCCCGCACTGCTTTGAATATCCTTCAGCCCGACGGCACGTTGGTGCCGGTAGAGTCCACTTCGATGGCGCATGTGCTTCCCGGTATGCACATCGGCATGATCCGGGATATGCGCGCCCAGCGCGCCGTCGAAGACGAGCTTCGCGCCAGCGAAGAGCGCTACCGAGCCATCGTGGAAAACGCCAGCGACATGATATTTACGATGGGCTTAGATGGAGGGATCCTCACAGTAAACGATGCTTGCGAGCGGATAACTGGCTATCGGGCCGAAGAGATGGTGGGTTCGCATCTCGGCAACCTCATTACCACACTGCCGAGACCCACGGCCGGGCGATGGTCGGACGATCTTGCCGGCGAAACAGGCAGCACCACGTGCGAAGTGGACTTCCGTGATAAGAGCGGACGCCCGCATGTTCTCGAAGTCACCAGCCAGGTTGCGTACCGGAACGGCGCGCCGCTTGAGTTCCACGGCATCGCTCGTGATGTCACTGAGCGAAGTCTCGCTGAGCGGGCGCTTCGAGAATCCGAGGAACGCCTGCGCACCGTGGTGGAAAACGCCCCGTTTGGCGCCTGGATCTTCGATGGAGCGCGGTCGACCTACGTTAACCCAGCCCTCGAAGAGATCACGGGGTTCTCGGCTGACTTCCTCACGGCAGGCGACAACTTCGCGCTCATCTTTACGCCCGAAGGGGCCGAAGAGCTTGTTGAGAGAGGGAAGCGCCGGATACTCGGTGAACCGGAGCCGGACAGTTACAGTCTCGAGATCGTCCATGCCGATGGTACGTTGCGTATGCTCGAGGCCCGAGCGGTGTCCATCCTTATCGGAGGGCAGCCCGCTACCCTCGTCTTCGTTCTCGACGTGACCGCTCGCCGCCGCAGCGATGAGGACCGCCGTGCCCTCGAGCAGAAGGTGCAGCAAGCGCAGAAGTTCGAAAGCTTGGGCATCCTGGCTGGTGGCATCGCGCACGACTTCAACAACCTGCTCGTCAGCATCCTCGGCAACTCTGATATCGCTCTCTCGATGATCCCGGCGGATTCGAACGTCAACGAAGTCGTTACCGAGATCCAGGTCGCAGCCTGGCGAGCAGCCGAACTCACCCGGCAGATGCTTGCGTACTCGGGCCGTGGCCGCTTCGTTATCGAGACGCTGGACTTGTCGGTGTTGACCTTTGATATGGCTCAATTGCTTGAGGCCTCCGTCAGCGGCCGGGCAGAAGTACGCTTCGAGCTGGCCTACGGCCTTCCGCAAGTGAGCGCTGACGCGGCACAGCTCAGACAGGTCATAGCCAGCCTTGTCACGAACGCAGCCGAGGCTATGCCGGGAACATCCGGGGACATCCTCATCTCAACAGGGCTGATCCACGTGGACCGCCATTACCTTCGTGCGACCGAATTCCAACAGGAACTCGAAGAAGGCACGTACGTGTATATCGAAGTCAAGGACACTGGGTCCGGAATGGACGCCGCGACGCGCGACCGGGTCTTCGATCCGTTCTTCACGACGAAGTTCACGGGCCGTGGCCTGGGCCTCGCGGCTGTCCTTGGCATCGTCCGCGGACACAAGGGAGCCATCAAGGTCGATAGCGAACCCGGCGTTGGCACAACCTTCAAAGTCCTGTTCCCGGCACACTTTGTGTCCCGTTCAACGGCTGCCGACAGCCCGCCGAACGATTCAGTGCAAGATTTGGAAGGAGCCACAATCCTCGTCATCGACGACGACGCATCCGTCCGCATGGTCGCGAGCCGCATGCTGACGATGGCAGGCTTCCGCGTCATTGAATGCGACGGGGGCGCCTGCGGTCTCCTGGAATATCAGAGGCGCGGCTCGGAAATTAGCCTCGTCCTGCTCGACCTGACGATGCCCGAGATGAATGGCGAGGTCGTCTTTGAAGAGCTGAGGCGAATTGACCCCGGAGTCCGGGTTCTCCTCACGAGTGGCTACGCGCAGGCCGATGCGACCACGCACTTCGCCGGGAAAGAGCTCGCCGGATTCGTGCAGAAGCCCTTCGGGCGCAAGGATCTCCTCTCGGCCGTCCAGCGGGTACTCATGCCTCGGTCCTCAACAGAGTGAGCTTCGCATGAGCGGGAATGACGCCGGCCGCTGCGCCTGGTGGTCGTCGCAGGACAAGGACTCGGGAACTGCCAGGGGGCTTGCGGGGTGATCGATTGTCAGGCCCGCCGCTCGGGTGCTATCGTTCGACCGCTTCCACGGCCTCAACGCCCGTTCGCGTGGGCCAGTGGTCTCAGGAGGCGCTCGCTATGTCCCGGACCCCGACTCAATTCTCGACCGACCCGGCCGTTCTCGGGTTTGACCCCAATGCGCTGAAAGCGAAATACCTCGCCGAGCGCGACCGGCGCCTTCGCGCTGATGGAAACAATCAGTACAAGGAGGTCGACGGTGACTTCGAGCACTTCGACGACGACCCGTACGCCGAGCAGGTGGAGCGACAGCC
>JBBSKE010000009.1:0-22989 GCA_038256595.1 Tepidiformales bacterium
AGGTCATCTATACGCCGTATTCCAGCGAAGAGGCGGTCGTCATCATCAAGCAGCTTGCGGAAGCGTCCGGCAAGGTCGTTTCGATGGTGAAGGACGCGCCGGGGACGTACGGTTTCCTGTTGAACCGCATCTTCGGTGCGGCCCGCCGCGAGGCCCTCGAGATCGTCGAGGCGGGCATCGCCACCAAGGAAGACATCGACAAGGCGATGATCACTGGCCGCAACTGGCCCGCGGGCTTCTTCGGCGCGCGCGGCGGCATCGGCAAAGAGTGGTAGTTGGCTCGTTCGCCTAGCACTGACAAGGCCCGGCCCTTTCGCAGTGCCGGGCCTTTGTTCTCTGTGTCCCCTGGGCTGTCCGAAAACGTGCGTGAACCGACCTCAGCACTCGGCCCTCAGCACTTCGCTCCTACGGCTCCAGGTCCCCATTCGCTGGCCCGCGCGCGCCGGCGAAGGCGAAGCCGAGGACCGCGAGCGACCGGCGCAGTTCCGCTGCCTCGCCCGGGTCGGCGATGCCGTCAAGGATACGCCGGGCGGTTGTGTCGAGGACATCGAGCGCCCCGGGGACGTTGAAGTCCGTGTCCATCGCGAGCTTGAACGCCTGCGCGACCCGAGGGTGGCCCGCTTCATTCGATTCGCCTTCGGACTGGCCAACACCGTAAGCCGCCTTCAGGCGGCTATAGCGCTCGCGCAGGGCAGGCATGTCGCCGTCCTTGTAGTTCGCGTCGACGCGGATGTGGTTGCTCAGGAGGTAGAGGCGGAGGTGGTCCGGCTCGTAGTCCTTCATCAGGACGCGCGCGAGGACCAGGTTGCCGAGCGACTTGCTCATCTTCACGCCGTCGAGCTGGAGCATGCCGTTGTGGAGCCACCAGCCACAGAAAGGGCCGGCGTCAGAGGCACCTTCGGCCTGGGCGATTTCGTTCTCGTGGTGGAAGTAGCGGAGGTCACTGCCGCCGCCGTGGATGTCGATCTGGGCGCCGAGAGTGGCCTGCGACATCGCCGTACACTCGATGCTCCAGCCGGGCCGTCCGGGGCCCCACGGGCTCTCCCAGGATGGGTCGCCGGGGTCGACGAGCTGCCAGAGGAGGAAGTCGAGCTTGTTCCGCTTCTTCTCTTCGCGCTTCGATTCCACGTTTTCGCGCTGTTCGAGGACGGCGATAGTCTCGCCGTTGAGGCTGCCGTAGCGCTCGAAGGTGCTGCTATCGAAGAAAACGTCGCCTTCGACCACGTAGGCGTGGCCGCGCTCAATGAGCTTCGCGGTGGTCTCGATGATCTGCGGGATGTAGTCGGTGGCGAACGGATTCGCGGTCGGGCGGAGGACGTTCAGCCGGTCGAGGTCGAGCTGGAAGATGGCGAGGTTCTCGTCGCGAATCTCCGGGATCGGGCGCCCGAGCTTGCGCGAGACCTTGATCATGTCGTCGTCGATGTCGGTGACGTTCTGGACGTACTTCACGCGGTAGCCACTGTGTTCGAGGTAGCGCCGCAGCGTGTCGAACTGGACGTAGGAGAAGGCATGGCCGAGATGAGTAACGTCGTAGGGCGTGACGCCACAGACGTACATACGAACTTCGCCGGGAACGACCGGCTCGAAGGTGCGAACGCTTTTCCCAAGCGTGGAATAGAGCTGCAGCGTGGACATGACCCCTCCTGGCGTGCCGATCAAGCCTAGCCGAGCGGTGTTGTCCGCGCACGAGAAACGTAAGTCACGAATTTTCGGTGGATTGCGGAAATTTTCGCGAGATGGGGAACTTTTCGGGCGGGCGCGGCGTCCTGAGCGGGAAAGGGGACCTTTGCGCCTTGCCGATGCCTGCCGAAATGGGCAGGAAGGCGGCGCATCGGCGATCGGTCTTCCAGCGATCCGGCGCGACCTCGAACGGCCCGCCGGCAGAGAGATGGTTGCCAGGCCGGGCGACGCCGGGGCTGGCGCCTCGGGGTTCGTTTACGTCAACGCGCCGGCCTCCGCGAGCATTGCGATCTCTTCGGCGTCCAGGCCGGCGACTTCGACGAGGATGTCGAAGGTGTCGGCGCCGGTCGGGTGGGCCGGTTCGTAGGCATCCGGGCGTTCGCCATCGAAGAGCGCTGGAAAATGGTCCGCGCCGTGCTCGCCGAACTGGCCCGTGGTCAGCGTGCCGAAGTAGCGGCGGGCGGCCATCTGGGGGTCGCGTTCGACGAGGTCCTGCGCGTTCTGGACGACCCCGGCGGGCACGCCGACCGCCTGCAGCGCGTGCATGACCTCGTAGGCATCGCGCGATGAGGTCCAGGAGCGGATGAGGAAGTCGATGTCGTCCTGGGCCGAGCTCCGCGCCTCGTGGGTGGCAAAGCGCGGGTCGATCACGAGGAAGGGCTGGTCGATGACCCCGCAGAGGTGGCGCCACTGCTGGTCGTCCGCGCAGGAGATGGCCACCCAGCGATCGTCGCCGGCGCAGGGGTAGATGCCCTGCGGAACGATAGTCGCGTAGGGGTGGCGGTTGCCCGTTGGTTCGGGCCGGGTGCCGTTGGCGAGGTGGTCGAGCAGCGCTGGCGCCATGATCCCGAGCCCGACTTCGTATTGCGAGAGGTCGACTTCGAGGCCCTCGCCGGTGCGCTTGCGGTGTTCGAGCCCTTCGAGCGCGGAGAGTGCGCCGATGAGGCCGCAGAGGTGGTCCGTGAGCGAGAAGCCGTAGCCCATGAGGTTCTCGCCGGGCGGGTTCGTCATGTAGGTCAGGCCGGTGAGCGCGTGGATGGTCGGGGCGAAGGTGACGAAGCTGCTCCACGGCCCGGTCTGGCCCATGCCGCCCATCGAGATGACCGTGAGGCCCGGGTTTTCCTCGGCCATGCTCGCCTTGTCGATGCCCCAGCGCTTGAGCACGCCCGCGCTGAAGTTGTCGATGATGATGTCGCACTCTTTTGCGAGGCGGCGGGCGGTGGCGAGGCCCTCCCGCGACTTCATGTTCAGCGTGATGCTCTGCTTGTTCCGGTTCCACATGATGTAGTACGGGTGGGCGACCGAATTTGCGCCTGCGCCGCGGGCGGCAGTACCGACCTTGATCACCTGCGCGCCGAGGTCGCCGAGCATGCGTGTGCCGTAGGGCCCGGCGAGGACGTGCGTAAAATCGAGGATGCGGACGCCCTCCAGTGGGCGGGCCGGGGCGAGCGCGGTCAGTTCGAGGACGCGGCGGTCCCAGTCTATCGCGCTTGATTCGACCGCCTGGGCGACCTGCGGATGCCGGGTGTCGGCGGAGGTGCGGCGGAAGCGGCCGGCCATCGGCACGCTGCCACCTTCGGGAACCTCGACCTGCTGGAAGTAGTTGCGCGCCTCGATCTGAGGCGATTGGACGACCTGCGGGATATCGAGCACGGCGCCGAAGGGCTGGTGGCGGCGTTGGGCCTCGAAGAACATCTCCATCGCGTCCGAGTTGCCGACCCACTCGCGCAGGACCTTCATGACGTAGGGCAGGTCGCGGATCATGGCGACCACGTCCGGGTACTTCTCCTTGTCGGCGAGGTCCTGGGCGGCGCCGTCTTCGAGCATCCACGGGAGGAGCGAACCAGCGAAGTTCAGGGCGGCGGTGATCATGAGGCCGTGGCCGGTCTTTGTGGGGTAGGTGGCGTAGGCGTTGGTCCAGTGGAGGCCGCCCTGGCGTGGGGCAATCGCCTGCGCCCAGCCGCCGCCGGTTGGGAAGAACCACTCCATCAGCACCTGTTCGGTCGCCGAGGCGAGCGCCTCGTGGGCGGAGAGGTCGACGTGCGAACCGCGGCCCGTGAGGTCTCGCGAGCGCAGGGCAGCAAGCGCAACAATCGCAGCGTGCATGCCGACGGTGTTGTGCGACTGGTTGCCGAAGCCGGTGAGCGGCGGCGTCTCCGCCGTCCCGGTGACCGATGCGCCGCCGCTGAGCGCGTTCGCGACGATATCGCTGGTCACGTAGTCCGCCCATGGGCCGGTGCGGCCGAACGGCGTAATCGAAACGCGCACGAGCGACGGGTTGAGGCGCGCGAGGTGGCCCGTTTCGATGAGCGCTTCGCCGTGCCGCCAGTCTTCGAGGAGGATGTCGGCGCCGACGAGCAGCCGCTCGAGTTCGACGCGGTCGCGCAGCGGGTCGAGGTGCACGATGCGCTTGCCGGCGTTGTACCAGGTCTCCTGGATCGAACGGCCGGAATCGCCGTAAAAGGGTGCCTCCCCGGCGAGCGGGTCACCAGTGGGTGGCACGATGCGAACGACGTCGGCGCCGGCATCGGCGAGGAGCCGGCCAGCAAGGACGCCATTCCAGCCACAGGCTTCGACGACGCGGGTTCCAGAGAGCGGTTGGGTATCAGTCACGTCGCGGATTCTACCGGCGTGCCGCGCGGGCACCAGCCCCTACTTTTCCGGATTCGCTGGCGAGAGCGCTATTCCAGGTCGTCGAGTTCCACGACGAGGGTGGCGCGCTCGTTATCGATCGCGCTGATGGAGACGCGGGCGACTCCGGGGATGTGGGCGAGGCGCTCCTGGAAGTCGAGCAGTTCGCCGAACCCCTGGCCGCGAACGTCCACCTGGAATGGGACCGGCTCGTTCGAGGGCGTCGCCGGCGGCCTGGCCGAGGCGTTCGGCGAGGGTGGTGCAGCCGGGTCTTCGGTTGGGGCAGGCCCTCGTCGCGAAAATGCCGATGAGGCGAGCGCATCGAGGCCGCTGATGATGCCCTGGATGCCGGTAGAGGCGACGAGGTATTCGTCACGCAGGCGCAACAGCGGCCCAATGAGTGACTCGGCGACGGTCATTGGTTCGACGGGGATGGTCTCGAGCGGTGCAGTGGTGGCGGCTTCGACAGCGGCCGACTCGCGGCGAATTGCGTCTGCAGCCATGCGCTCTTCGAGTTCGACGAGGCGGTCGATTAGCGATTCATAGTCCTGCCGGAGGATGTCGTAGCGGCGGCGGAGTTGGCGCACGGAAGCATCCCCTGTCGCAGATTCGCGCAGGCGGTCAAGCAGTGGATCGGGGCGTTCTTCCGCGGATGGACCCGGCATAGAACCCAATCGTACGGTGGCGCGGCAGTGAAGTCAGTCGTTCACGGCACGAGCAGACGGCAAGTCACGGGCTGTCAACCCGTCCTCAAGCCGGTAGCCAAAATCTCGCACATTAACGAGATATCGGGGATTACCCTCATCTGGCTCGAGCCTACGAAGTATGCGTCTTCCGTACTTTGGAGACGTCTTGCGCTTTCCGACTCTTGTAGACGTACTCATGCGTCGCAGCGTTGCGTTTACTCAACCGCCGCCGTGTTCTGCAGTTCGCCGGCTTCGACGCGGGCGAAAAACTCGCCAACCACCTGGTTGAATTCGGCGGCGGATTCGAGGTAGGCGGAGTGCCCGGCACCCTTGAACTCGTGGAATTCGGCCCCCGGGATGAGCGACTGGGCCTCGCGAATCATCTCCGGCGAGGTGATCATGTCGTGCTCGCCGACGGTGTAGAGCACGGGCGCGCCGGTGGACATGATGAGCTCGTGGGTGCTCCCGCGGTAGGTCGACGGTGGCCGCCCGAGGAGCCCCTTCGGCCGCGGCGGGTTCAGCTGATTGATCTGGCGGTAGAGCATCGCCAGGTCCGGGTGGTTCGCTTCGAAGGCATCGGTGAGGGCGAACTCGCGCAGGCTGGAATCGCCGCGCTCTTCCTTGAGCTCGTCCTGGAGTTCGCGGACGCGGTCGTTCGTAGCGCCGGCGGTCGTGCCACAGAGCACAAGCGAGCGAATCTTCCCCGGGGCGGCACGCGACAGGCCCGCCACCGCGCGGCCACCCATCGACTGCGCGACCACGTGTGCACGCTCGATCTGGAGGTGGTCCAGCAGTTCGGCGAGGTCCTTGCCGAAGGCCATGCGGTTGGGCGGTCCTTCGACGCGCGAAAGTCCCCAGCCGCGCGCGTCCCAGGCGGTGCAGCGATAGTTCATCGAGAAGACGGCGAGTTGCCGCCACCAGGAGAGGTGGTTTCCCCCCGCGCCGTGGAGGAAGACGATGTCGTCCCCGTCGCCATAGCGTTCGTAGTAGATATTAGTTTCGTTCACAGTCGCGTAGGGCATGCTGGCGAGAGTTTAGCCGCGCTTACGCGTGCTGTCGCGCCCGCTGGCGTACGTTGACTGGCAATGGTGAGATGGAGCGCATGAGAACCCGGAAATCAGCGACGCTGCACCCGCATCTCCCCTGGCGTGTCGTCCCATCGCTTGGGGTGGACGTTTTTCTCGGGCGAGAGCGGACGATCGCGCGCGATGCCCGGGCGATGCGGCGCGCACTGGGTCGGGAGCGGCTGGTGCTCTCCGGGGTTGCGAATCTGCCGAAATCGGGCGCGGTCGTGCTCGTGGCGAACCATCTGCAGGGTCCCGGGCTCTGGATCGGCTGGGCCGCGGGCGCGATAACCGATGCCGTGGCCCGCTGGCGCGCCGGCGACGCGGTCCACTGGACCGTCAGCACCGGCTACGACCGCGAGACCGTCGGCGGCGCGAAAAAGCTGCTACCGCTGACCAACTGGGCCTTCCCGCGGGTTGCGCACGCCTGGGGCATGGTCACCGTCGAGCCGGGGCGGGCGGGTACGGCGCTGCGCAAGCTCGTGCCGGTGCTCGATGCCGGGGGCGTTGCTGGCATCTTCCCAGAGGGCGCGGTCCAGGGCCTCGCGGGGCTGCATCCGGTACCGGCAGGGACGCTGCGCGCACTTGATTTCCTCGCCCGGCGCGCGGTCCTCCTGCCCGTCGCCTCGACCGTCCATGAGGGCCGAATGCACGTCCAGTTCGGACCACCGAGCACCTCCGCAGGCGAGGCCTGGCGCTTCATCGAGAGCCGCGTGCGGGCCGTCGAAGCGCCCGCCGAGAGCGTGGCCGAATCGTGACGCGCTGGTCGCGGGCCGAACGGATCATCCGCAAGAACGTCGCCCCCGGCTCGACGATTCTCGATGCTGGCTGCGCGTTTGGCTTCGGCTCCAAGGGCCTCGCGAAGGACTACCGGGTCTTCGGCATCGATGCGAACGCGGCCGAGGTCGCGCGCACACCGGAGACCTTCGCCGGGCGAATCGCCGGCTCGCTGACGGCCCTGCCGTTCCCGGACGCCAGTTTCGACGCGTTCATCTGCCTCGAAGTGCTCGAACATATCCCGGAGCCGCGACGGGCGGTCGAGGAGATTGCGCGCGTCGTTCGCCCGGGCGGCGTCGGCGTCATCACGGTGCCAAATGCCGGCATTTTCGCGCGGCTCGATTCCTACAACGTCTGCGCGCGCTTCTTCGAGCCAGGAGAGATCGTGCCGCCGGGCCAACAGCATCACCACTTCTCAACCGCCGAACTTAACGCGCTGCTTGAGCCTCATTTCCGGGTCGCGCGGCGTCGATTCAGCGGGACAGGGCTCTCGGAGCCGCTCCACTACCCGATTATCGCGGCGACGCGCTGGACCCGGCGGCTGCGACCGGCGTATGACCGGCTGCGCTTCGCCTATTTCTCGGCAGCGCTCGCGGACGACGAGATCCCGGCCGGGCGCTGGGGATACAGCCAGTTCGTGGCCGTCCAGAGGCGGCGCCCATGAGGCCAGTGAGTGTCCATGCGGGCATCAACCTCGCCCTGCTGGCGGTTTCGGCGGCCGTCCTCGCGCTCTCGATCTCGGGCTACCTCGGGTTCGGCGAGCCGCCACTCAACGGTCTTGCCGAGGAGATCATGGCCCGCACCCCGGCCTTGCTCGCGGATCGGCTGCTCGACCTCTTCGGGGCAATTGCTCGGCCCGCGGCAGTGCTCGGCGCATTCTCGTTCGTGCTCATCGTGGCGGGCGTCTCGGGAGGGATGGCGGCGCTCCGGGGGCGAATCCGGCTCCTCGCCGTGGTCACCTGGTGCGGCGGGATGGCGCTGCTCGGCGCCTTCGGGCTGGATTCGGCGTTCGGGCTCATCCTCCTCGGCATCGGCTTCTTCGCGATGGTCGTGGACATGTCGCCGAAGCACCGGGAAGCGACGAAATACCACCACACGCGCCGCTCGTTCGTGCGCTACGCGGTGGTCGGCGCTGCCGGCGTGATGGTGACCGCGAACAGCGTCTTCTTCGTTGCCCTGGCAAAGCAGCTCACGATTGGCCGGGATGGCGGGCGGCGGCTGTTCGAGTGGCTCGACCCATCGGGCGAGGATGCCCGGTTCGCAGCGGCGCCGATGCCCGTCGTGCAGGAAGTGCGCGACTTTTATGTCATGAGTAAGAACGTCGAGGACCCGCGCATCGTCGCCGAGCGCTGGCAGCTCGAGATTCGCGGCGACATCGGGCGGGCGGCCCTGTTTACGCTCGAAGAGCTGCAGGCGATGCCCCGCGTCGATTACTACTGCACGATGCGTTGCGTTTCGAACGCGGCGGATTCGAAGCGCTGGATGAGCACGGCGCTATTCACCGGCGTCGAACTGCGGGTCGTGCTCGAAGAGGCGGGGCTGCCGCCGGGCTCGATTTCGGGGCTCATGTTCCGGGCGCAGGACGGCCACGAGGAATCGCACGCGTGGAACGAACTGCAGGATTCGCCGGCGCCGGCGATCATCGCCTATGCGATGAACGGCCGCGAACTCTCCCAGGCGCACGGCTACCCGGCGCGGCTGCTCGTGCCCGGGCAGTACGGATTCCGCAATGTGAAGTGGCTGACCGAGATTCGCACCCGCGACGGCGAGCGCGACGGCACCTGGGAGCGGCGCGGCTGGGACGCTGCGGATGTCCACACGTGCTCGTTCTGCGATGGTGTCGCGGAGAACGCGGACGGCCGGTTCGCCTTCGGAGTCGCCTATTCGCCGCTCGGGATCGAGGCCGTCGAGGTGCGAATCGATAGCGGCGAGTGGCAGGCGGCGGAACTCTCAACACCGCTGAGCGATGTTGCCTGGGTCGCCTGGCGGCTGCCTGTGAGCGTCGCGCGCGGCGAGATCACGGTCCGTGCGATCGCGAAAGATGGTTCGCGGCAGATCGAGGACGCGACTGACCCCCATCCCGGCGGCGCGACCGGCCTCCAGACCATCAGCTTCGGCTGAGCCGCCGGGCGAGCGCGAGTGCCCGCTCGCGCAGCGGTTCGTCGTAGAGCAGGATCACGGTCTGGACGACGAGGATGTTCGTGACCAAAAAGAAAAGCCACTCTTCGAAGACGAAGCTGCCGAAGGAGAGCGCCTGGACCGTCTTTTCCGGGTTGATCGACCAGACGCCGTTGTGAATGGCGGCGACGTCCGCTGTGCCGAGGTAGAGGGTCGCCATGGTGACCGAGACAACGACGTGCGGCCACTTGTCGAGTAGCGCGCGGCGGCCGACCACCCAGTGGAGGACGATGATCGGCGTCGCCCAGCCGAGGATCATGAAGATGTAGGTCAGTCCTTCCACCAGCGCCTCCGCAGGACGAGGGCCGTAAGCGTGCCCGTGAAGAAGACCTGGAGCACGAAGAACGCGTACTCCTCGTAAGGGATGCTCCAGAACGTGCCGATGACGCGGCCGTTGCCGTAGTTCCAGACGTCCATCTCGATCAGAAAATGGTCCCACGGTGTCGTGTATATGACAGCCACGGTGGCAGTAACCGCGCAGACTGCGAGCAATGAACGAAGGTTTACCCTGCCATGGAGGGCAAGCATCAGCACGGTTGGTACGACGATGAAGAAGAGCAAGAATTGCAGGTACGACATAGTGGTAAATGAGCAGCGGTCGGTGGCGATTGCCGGCGGCGGCATTGGTGGGCTATCCACGGCGATTCGGCTGGCGAGCGCTGGCTACAGGGTCACCGTACTGGAAAAGCAGCCAACCGTCGGTGGGCGCGCGAACACCCTCGATGCCGAGGGCTTCCATTTCGATACTGGCCCGACGTTGCTGCTCATGCCCGATGTTTACGAGGAGCTCTTCGCGGCGGCCGGGCGGAACATCCACGATTACCTCGATATGCGCCGCATGGACACGAACTATCGCGTGTTCTTCGATGACGGCCTGCAGTTCGACATGACCACGGACCTCGACGCCCTCGGGGACACGATCGAGGGCATCGAACCCGGCGGCAAGGAGGGTCTGCGCCGCTACCTGGAGCAGGCCGGGCTGAACTACCGCGTGAGCCGCGAGAAGTTCGTCGAGCGCAACTTCCTCTCGGCGAAAGAGTTCTTCACGCCGGCGAACCTCGGCATGCTGCGAGAGACGCGCGCGCTCAACAAGCTCTTCAAGGACGCCGGACGCTACTTCGCCGACGACCGCCTGAAACTCGCGTTCACCTTCCAGAGCATGTATCTCGGCAATTCGCCGGTGGATTCGCTCGCGATCTACTCGCTCCTGCCCTACACGGAACTGGCCCAGGGCATCTGGTATCCGATGGGCGGCATCTACTCGCTCGTCTCGGCGATGGTGAAGCTGGCGGGCGAACTCGGCGTCGAAATTCGCACCGGCTGCGGTGTCGCCGGCATGGAAGTCGATGGCCGCGAGGTCACTGGCCTGCGCCTCGATTCGGGCGAGCTCGTGACCGCCGATATCTACCTCTCGAATGTCGACCTGCCGACCACCTACAACCGGCTCGTGCCCCAGGGGTCACGCGGCGCTTACACGACGAGCAAGCTGAAGAGCATGCAGTACACGGCGAGCGCCTTCATGCTCTACCTCGGCGTGAACCGCACCTACCCGGAGCTAGGCCACCACAACGTCCTCTTCGCGAGCGACTGGAAGGCGAATTTCGACACCATTTTCGGGGACGAACGCTCGCTCCCGGAGACGCCGTCGCTTTACGTGAACCTGAGCACGCGCACCGACCCGTCGGTGGCCCCAGACGGGAGCGAGGCGGTCTACGTGCTTGTCCCCGTGTCGAATCTCGAGGCGGACATCGATTGGCAGAAGGAAGCGCCCGACTTCCGCGACCTCATCATCCGGCGGCTGGAGGCGACGATCATGCCCGGCCTCTCCGAGCACATCGTCTTCGAACAGCAGAAGACGCCGCTCGATTGGCTGCGGGAGTACGGCCTCGCACGCGGGGCGGCCTTCGGGTTGAGCCACGGCTTCCGCCAGGTCGGTTTTTTCCGGCCCCAGAACAAAGCATCGAAGCTCGATAACCTGTATTTTGTCGGCGCGAGCACCGTCCCGGGGACGGGCGTACCGATGGTGATCATCGGGTCGCGGCTGGTTTCGCAGCGGATTCTCAACGACTGGGGGCCAAGCGCATGAGTACTTCTGTCGCAGCGAGCTATGAGGCGTGCCACGACGTGATCGTCCGGGCATCGCGCAGTTTCACGATGGCCTCGGCGTTCCTGCCGGCCTGGGCGCGCCAGCCGACCTGGGCGCTCTACGCGATGTTCCGCACGCTCGACGACCTCGTGGATGACCGAGACGGCCGCGCCATTTCGACCGCCGAAGCCTGGATGCGGCTGCGCGACTGGCGCCAGTGGTTCGAAGACGGCTGCCCCGAAGGCGAGCACCTGCCCGACATCGTCCCCGCGTTTCGCGACACGATGGCACGGTACGAGATCGCACCCGGCATCTTCACGGACCTCATTCGCGCGCTCGAATGGGACCTCGATGGCCGAAACTACGAAACCGTGTCCGAACTGATGGACTACGCGTTCGGCGTTGCTGGCACCGTCGGCCTCGCGATGTGCCGGGTGCTGCGCCCGGAGAACGAAGCGGCCGTCGGCCGAGCGGTGGAACTCGGGGTGGCGATGCAGCTCACGAACATCATCCGCGATGTGGGCGAGGATCTCGCCCTCGGGCGGCTCTACCTGCCGGCCAGCTGGCTGGAGCGCTTCGACGTGCGCCGCGACCAGCTCGAACGCGGTCACGTTTCGCCCGGCTACGTGACGCTCATAAAGCAGATGTCACATGTCGCGAACCGCTACTTCGATTCGGGCAACTCGGGGATTCGGCGGCTGCCGGTTCGGGCGCGGCCGGGGATCACGCTCGCGTCGGCGATGTACCGCGACATCCTGCGCTCGGTCCGCATGAACGGTTACGACAACCTGAAGCTGCGCGCACACGTGAGCGACCGCCGCAAGCTGGTGCTCGCGACGACCTGCGCACGCATCCCTGCGGGCAATCCGGCGGCTATTCCGTCGTGGCTGCCGAAGGGCGAGACGCTGATGATTCGCCATCAAGCGCCCGTCCCTTCCACTGCCGGCTGATCCCGGCGAACGGCCCGAGCATCCCGGTCATCGCTCCTGCGAGAAACAGCAGCTGCGCGAGCGGCTGCATCGCGCCCACGGCAGGCCAGCGGGTCGAGCCGGATAGGTCGCGGATGAATCGCCTGGAGAGGCGCGCATCGAGAATGGCGGCGGCCGCGCCGAGGGCGAAGGTCAGCGGGTCTCGCGCGCGATAGGCCTTGACTGCGGTAAGGAACGGCAGGCCCGCGAGCGTGGTCGAGAGCACCGTCGCCGCGCCAGCAACCGGGTGGTCCTCGAGGAAGCTGGCGCTGTTCTTGCCGAATCCGCGCAGCGCTGCCCCGAGGCTGTCGTACATCCGCACAGCGAGCACCCCGCGACCGTCCGCGAGCATGTACGGCAAACCGGCGTCATCGAGGACGCGCGCGAGGGCAGTGTCTTCGGCCACGTCATTGCGAACCGAGCCGTGGCCGCCGATGGCCTCGTAGGCTGAACGGCGGAAGAGGATGCACTGGCCGTTCAGCGTATGCAGGCGCGAGCGCCCCGCGAGGAAGTGGCGGTAGGCGAAGGGCACGACCAGCGCCTCGGCGGCCGATTCGAGATCCTGCCGGGCGAAGAGGGAGACGGCAGCCAGGCAGCTCGCCTCGGCGGTCCCTACGAGGCGGTCGATGATGGCCGGGTCGAGGTCGCGCGTATCCGCATCGAGGAAGAGGAGCCATTCGTGCCTCGCGGCGGCCGCACCGACGGCGCAGGCGTTCGGCTTTCCTCGCCAGGCCGGCGCAAGCGGACCCGCAGCGAGGACGTTGGCGCCGGCTTCGCGCGCAATCTCGGCGGTGCGGTCGCTGGAATCGTCGTCGACGACGAGCAGTTCGTCGCCGGGGCCGAGCGAATCCGAGAGCGAAACGAGCAGTACGGGCAGCCGCTCGGCCTCGTTCCGCGCCGGAATGATCACTGAAACGGCCGGGCGTGCGCGCATGGGCGCGCCGAGGAGTGACAGGTTCGCCAAGGTCCGCGAGGCGCGGCGGCCGAAGTACGCCTGGGCGGCGAGCAGCGCGAGGTTCAAGGCGAGGGTTCGATTCATGCGGTCATGGTGCCATGGGGATGCCGGGACCGCCCAGAACCACCCGAGCGCGTGTCAGGACTCCCCCGAAAGTGGCAGGCATTGCGAGGCTCCGGCGGGGATGATGGTTGTACCGGGTCTAATTCACGCCCCGGCGGGGGATGACGATGGATATCTCGAAACTGGGACGAATCTTCGCGCTGACGGCGGCAGTCGCGACCTCTGTGGCCCTCATCGCCTGCGGCGACGGCCCCGACCCGGAACCCACGCCGACGACGGCGGCCGCGACGCCCACTGCGACCATCAAGCCTGCGGAATCGTCCGCCACGGCGCCAGGGCCAGGGACTCGCCCGCCGGGGACCGTGTCCACGCCCGCTCCTGCCACGACCGTTGTGCCCGCCCGGCCGATCGGTGTGGCCTCGCTCGATACCATCGCTGCCGCAGTGACGAAGGCGGATGTCCCGGCAGTCCTCGGGGCGATCCAGTACTCCGAAATCGCCTGCACGACGGCGCAGGGTCTCGGCGGACCGCCAAAATGCGCCGCCGGCGAGGCCTCTGGGACGGTCGTGAAGGTGCTGCCCTACTCGGCCTGCGAACGCGAGTACCTGCGCGCCTCGAACGCGACCGGGCTGCTGACGCTGCAGCTTAAGTCGCCAGCGCTGCACTCTGCCTTTCGCACGAAGGACGCAGGAACGGCCGAATTCCCGCTCGGGACGTACGGCGTGGTGTTCGACATCGAAGGCGGCGGCTTCATGCTCGGGGTCAACGACGCCGGCAAGATCGTGAGCATCGTGCGAGGCTGCGCCGGCACTGCGGACCAGCTCTTCGAGCAACAGAAGGGCAGCGAAGTCCTCCTGGCGCCGTGAGAATGTCCGCCAGCTACCAGATCCGTCGGAACCCCGCGTGCAAACAAGGGGTCGTCGTGACTCGCCGCCGAATACGCAGCCCGCAGGCCCACTGCTTGTGATGTCGCGCTCATGACGCGCTGCGTTGTCTCGCGAGATTGGCTTGGCACGCAACTGCGATAGTCAATCCTTGAAATAGGTCGGGTTCCGTCAACCAAGCGTGTGACAATTGACTCGCGCGGTGCAAACTCGGCCGCTAAGGAACCACCGATGAGTCTCTCAACATTCGTTCCCGGCGAGACGGCGACACTGGTGCTCAACGCCTCCGCGGTCTTGCTCGCTTGCGGCAACGACGACGCCGAAACCCCGCCCCACGACAGGTGCCTCCGCCCCGGCGGTTGCCACAACGACGGCGCCAACTGACGGTCCGACCAATTCACCCGTGAGCACACCGACTCGGTCCGCTACGAACTCCCCGGTGCCCTCTGGAAGTTCGGACGGACCGATTGGCGTCCCCGAGCTCGATACCGTCGCGGACGCGGTCGCAGCAATCGATATCCCGGCCATCGTGGCAAAAATCAAGTACGCGGAACTCGAGTGCACGGCAGCCCAGGGCCTTGGAGGACCGCCGAAGTGCGCGGCCGGCCAGGCACCGGGGACGAAAGTGCAGGTTCTGCCGTTTTCGACATGTGAACAGGAATATCTGCGGAGCAGCAATGTCGCCGCGGTGCTGGAGCAACAACTGAAGGCTCCCACCCTGCACTCAGCGTTCGATTTGAAGGACCACGGGACGGCTGAGTTGCCTATCGGGACGCGGGGCATCGTCTTCGAACTCGAAACGGGCGCGCTGATGGTTGGCGTAGATGATGATGGGAAAATTGTAAGTCTATCGCGCGGGTGCGGACTGTCCGCGGAAGAATTGTACGAACACACTCATGGTGACGAGGTGCATCACGAGCCAGAACACGATTAGCTCGTGGGCCGGGACAGGCGCGGAGCAGGCGCTGTTGTAACGAGAGGGTCCCGGAAACGAGAAACGCCGCGAGCAATCGCGGCGTCTCTTGTGTTCTCAGGCGGTGATTGGCCGGAAGGTTGGTAGCCATTCGGCTGCCCGGCGGTTCTTCAACCGCTGTTGGGCTCTCCGGGTGGCGCGCACTTCGGTGTGCCAGGACGCCGGCGCCCCGGCGCGGCGACAGCTCAGCATGGTTATCCCCGCCGCGTCCGCGGACGAGAAGATGCTCCACATGTCGTACATCGGTTCGACATAGAAGCCATCCACGGTGCGAGCCGCGATGCGCGCCTGGTGCATCCCTTCGAGCGCACGGGGAAACCAATCCGGAACACTGTCGGCTTCGATGACGTAGCCCGATCCCGTGACTTCGTCCATATGATCTGTGCTCCTCTGTATGGTTCTCTCCGCACCTGCTACAACGACGGTGCCACTAGCGGAAATGATGGATCACTCTGGAACGGCGTGGTGACCAGCACGGGAAATGACGGCTGGAACGGTGGCTAAGCGAGGGCTTTCCGGCGAAGGGGGCCCGGGGCGGGCATTCCATCGACCATTTCGCGCGGCTCTTTCGTCCGTTCGCTGTACTTGTCCAGGGTCATGCGGTCTTCTACGAAATCCATACGTGGAACTGCGTAGCCACACGACGTCTGCACACTTTGAATATCGGCAAAGAAGGCCTGCCGAACATAGGGGTGCGCATCGGAAACAAACGCTTCGCGATGCTCGGCGAGGAGTGGGTCATCGAGATCGACCGCGCGGCCGGTGCCGAAGAGGCGAAGGATGGCAGCCTGCGCATCGAAGCTGCAGAACATGATCGTGATGCGGCCATTGTCGGCGGTGTGGCGGGCGGTTTCGTTGCCGCTGCCCGGGTAGTCGAGCCAGCCGACAAGGTTCGGGCCGAGCACGCGCACAAGTGTGCGGCCCTTCGGCGAAACGTTCGCGTGGCCGCCGTCGGATGGTGCGGTCGCGACGAAGAACATGTGCTGCCGTTCGATGAACGCCTTGCGCTCGTCGTCGATAGATGTGTACCAGTCGGCCATGGCGGCGCCTCCCACGATTGATTCGTGCGATCCAGCCTAGCGGAGGCGCTGCCGTCGCCGCCACCGGCAGTCTCAATAAGCGAACCCATGCGCCCTCACCGAACGCTGCGGCCCAATGGGCTACCATGTCCGTACATTGGAAAGCAGGCACCCACATGGCAATTAAGGTCATTCTCAAGAACGGCACCACCCTCGAGTTCGCCAAAGGTCAGCTCATCGACCCGGGCAACTCCCACTCTGGCGTGATTGTTATCACCCAGGGTCGCGAAGTCGGCTTCCAGGTCGTGGCCCTCCTGAACACCGTCGAAATCCTGGCCGCGTTCGATACTGGCGCCGGCCACGTCGTCCTCACCCCGCCGGCGAGCTAACCGCCCAGACCGAACCCACGCACTATCACGAATGGATGGCCTGGCCACTGCTTTGCCGGTCGGCCGCTCGAAACGTCCTGCCTGCCCGGAGCCGGTTCGCGGGCAGTCGCCACCGATGCGGTACATTGGAACGAATGCCGTTCCCCGACCTTTCCGAAGAGCTGGCGATTGCCACCGAGGCTGCGCGCGCGGCCGGCGACGAAGTGCTGCGCATGCGCCGCGACGGCCTCCGCTACGGGCGCAAAGAGGGCTGGGAACTCGTCTCCGAAGCCGATATCCGCGCCTCTGAGATGCTCCACGACGCCCTCGCCAAGCGCTTCCCGAACGATGGCTGGCTCGGTGAAGAGCACACGGACAACAGCGACCGGCTCGCCTGTGAACGCGTCTGGGTGGTCGACCCGATCGATGGCACGCGCGAATTCTTGCAGGGATTGCCGGAGTTCGCGGTCTCGGTCGGGCTCGTGGTCAACGGTGTGGCAGCACTGGGCGTCGTCTACAACCCGGCGGCTGAATCGATGATGGCCGCCTGCTGCCTCGGCGCCGAAGAGCGGGAACCCGACCGAGAACTGGCGAAGTACGACGTGCTCGTCGGCCGGGGCGAAGCGAAATGGAACGATGTGCCGCCTCTGCCGGGCAAGCAGCGGACGATCGGCGTCGGCAGCGTCGCCTACCGGCTGGCACTGATCGCGAACGGCACCGGGCACGCCGTGGTCACCGGCAGCGGTCGCAGCGAGTGGGATGTTGCCGCCGGGGCAGCCCTCTGCCACGCCGCCGGCATCCGCGTGACCGACATCTTCGGCAATCCGCTGGCGTTCAATCAGCGCGATCCCATCGTGCGCGGGCTGATCGTCGCCGAACCGGGGCTGCACGAACGGATTCGCAGCCACATCGCGCGCTATATTCGCTGACGACGGCCCTGGTCTTCGGGGTGGTTTCGGCGGCCCAGCAAAGGGTCTACACTCGCGGTATCGTTTCTCAAGGAAAGTAACTATGAGTGTTCGCATCGGAATGGGCGTCGCGGGTTTTCCCTATTCGAGCGCAAGGGCGTTCCTCGAATGGGTGGACCTCTGCGAGGACAGCAGCCTCGATTCGATCTGGGTGAGCGAGCGGCTTGTTTCGGCAACCCCCGTGCTCGAGCCGATGACCACGCTCGCGATGATCGCGGGGCGGACACGGCGGCTGAAGTTCGGCATGAACGCGATCGTCCTGCCGTTTCGTGACCCGCTCATCCTCGCCAAGGAGTGCGCCACGCTCGACTTCCTGAGCGATGGCCGGCTGCTCCCAGCCTGGGGCGTCGGCGGCGAAATCGCTCCAGAGTTCCGGGCGACCCGCCAGAACCCCCTCGGGCGCGGCGCGAAGTCGGACGAGATGCTCGACGTTATGGTTCGCCTCTGGGAGGAGGACCGCGTCACGCACGACGGCAAGCACTACCACTACGAGGACGTGACGATCACGCCGAAGCCGAAGCAGAAGCCGCTCCCTCTCTGGATCGGCGGCAGCAGCGACGCCGCCATCCGCCGCACGGCCCGCGTGGGCACCGGCTGGCTCGCGGGGACGCAATCTCCCGCCCAGTGCGCCGAGGTGGTCACGAAGATTCGCGCCGCCTCCGCCGAAGCTGGCCGGCCGCTCGATCCCGACCACTACGGCGCCGGCTTTTCGTATCGATTCGGGAGCTGGGACGATGCGGTCGTGCAGAAAGCCGCCGCGGCCTTCGCTCGCATCCCCGGCGGCGACGACCCGCGCAGCATCATCGCGGTCGGCGGCGCGGAGGAGATTCTCGCCCGGGCGCGCGAATTCGCCGATGCGGGAATCTCGAAGTTCGTCCTTCGCCCCCTGACGGACGGGGACGCCGAGGTGATGGACCAGACGCAGCGGCTCATTTCGGAGGTCGTGCCCGAAGTCCATACCTGGTAGGACGAAGTGCTGAGTTGGGAGTGCTGGGTGCTGAGTCGGCGCGTCTGTAGAATGCCCTGAACTGGAGCGTCCTCACGCGCGGCAGAGTGATCTCGCACTGGCGCGTTGCAACGGCGCTCAGCCCAGCATTAGAGTTCCCGCATTCCACAAGGAGATACTCGCGTGAGTGCATTCGAACCGCGCGTGGTCAGTAGCGACGACCCTGGCGTGACCGTCTGGGACTTTATGGATGGCGAGAACCACGTCCGCCAGCTGATGGGAGCCGACCAGACCGCCGGGCGTCTCTCATTTTTCGAGTCTGTGCTTGCTCCAGGAGTGGTGATCACGGCGCACATTCACCGCGAGGTCGATGAGTACTGGTACATGCTCGATGGCGGAATCGAGGTGCTGCTTGGTGGACGACAGATCCCGGTCGCAGCGGGCAGCATCGTTGCCATCCCGGCTGGCACGCTGCACGAACTCCGGAACGCCGCAGACACGAGCGTTCGCAGCATATTTTTCGCCATCCCAGGCGGACTCGAGGATTTCTTCGCTGGCACGAGTGATCTGCTTGCTTCCGGGGCGAAACCGGCCGATTTCGCTGCGCTTTTCGAGCGGACAGGCACAGTGTTCCCGCGCAACGGAACTGCATAGTGCGAGGAACGCCGGTAGCCTACGACTTTCGAAGGCAGGCAGCCTGCAATTTTGCGAGCTGACTTCAGAACACGAAAAAGGACCGGCTGGTGGGACCGGTCCTTTTGCTGACTGATGGTTGCGCGCTTCGGTTAAAGGTCGCGAGTGTCGGTTCGGACCTCGGTGCTTCGGGCGAATGGCGAGAAGCTCATCATGAAGAGCAGGGACATGAGGATGCCAATCGCTCCGACGGCCATGAGAATGAGGCCGATGACTTCGATATTGACGCCTTCAGCACTGGTGGTGATGCCGAACCTGAGGATTGCCCCGACGGCGATAAGAAAGAGGCTAATTCCGAGTGCGGGCATGGCCCACCTCCAAGGTTTGTTGTTAGGAGTATCCCCCGCAAACCCTCGCAGCAAGACCACACGCGCCCCGGTCCACATTGCGAAGTTGTCGCAGCATTTACTGGCACTTTTCGCATCGAAGATTAGAGGGCTCTCATGATGCCGGGCCGCGGGCATGGTGAAATAGCGTCATGCACATCTTGTTAGTTGAAGACGAACAACGGCTGGCCAAGGCAGTGCGCCGCGTGCTCGAAGAAGAGGGCCACGTCGCCGACCCGGTGGAAGACGGCGCCGATGCCCTTATCCAGGCGACCAACGAGAAGTATGACCTGATCTTGCTGGACGTTATGTTGCCGAGCATGAACGGCTACGACGTGGCGAAGCGGCTGCGCGCGCGAGGCGATACCACGCCCATCCTCATGCTCACCGCGCGCGATTCGGTGAGTGACCGCGTCGAGGGCCTCGATGCCGGCGCCGATGACTACCTGGTCAAGCCGTTCGCGCTGGCGGAACTGCTGGCGCGCGTCCGGGCGATGGGCCGCCGGGCGAACATGACCACCGAAGAGCCCATCGTCCTCAAAGTCGCCGACCTCGAACTCGACCTCAAGGGCAGGCTCGCCTCCCGCGGAGGTTCGAACATCGACCTCACGGCGCGCGAATTTACGCTGCTCGAGGTGCTCATGCGCCACCCCGGCCAGGTGTTGAGCCGCACCCAGTTGCTCGACCAGGTCTGGAGCTACGACTTCCTGACCGAATCGAACGTGGTCGATACCTACATCCACTATTTGCGCACGAAGATCGACAAGGACTTCGAGCCCAAGCTCATTCGCACGATCCGCGGCGTCGGCTATTCGATCCGGGCAAACTGATGTTTCGACAGGTACGCATTCGTCTATCGCTCTGGTACGCGGGGTCGCTCGCGGCGATTCTGCTCGCCATCGGGCTGACCGCGTACTTTGTCCTGCGCGAATCGATCGACAGCGAGATCAATTCCTCGATTCGGACCACGTACAGCGATTTTGCGACGAAATACCCGCCGCCGATGCCCAATCCGCGCAACAACAATCCCCGCGGCGGCTACGACGGCGATGGTGGCGGCAAGTACGGCTCGAACGGCGAGTATGGCGATTTCAACCCACGCACCACCGATGTCTTCCTCGTCTTCACGGACGCTGCCGGGACGGTGCTCTCAAACCCGCGGCAGGTCCCGGCGTCGTCGTTCGCGTTCGCCGATTATATCGCAGCGGCCGACAGAGATGGCGACTGGCGGGATGTCCAGGCGGATGGCGACAGTTACCGGCTGGCCTCTTACCTCTCCCCGAACGGCGAGTACATCCACATCGGCCGCTCGCTCGCGGCGCGCGATGCCCAACTCGATAGGCTCAGCCTCGTGCTCGCAACGGGCGGACTGGCCGGCATCGTCCTGGCGACTGGCGGCGGGCTCTGGCTGGCCGGTCGCTCGCTCGTCCCGATTCGCCGCTCGTTCGAAATGCAGCGCCAGTTCGTCTCCGATGCCTCGCACGAGTTGCGCACGCCGATCGCCGTCGTGCAGGCGAACAACGAGCTGATGCTTCGTCACCCCGAACAGACCATCGAGGAGAACCTCGACCAGGCCGAGGCGATCGCCATCGAGACCGAGCACCTCACGCGGCTCATCGGCGACCTGCTGACCCTCGCCCGCGGCGACGAGGGCCGGTTGGCGCTCGAAAAGACCGAAATCGACCTCGAACAGCTCATGGGCGAACTCGGGCGGGACGTGGCACCGCTGGCCGAAGCGAAGGGCCTCACCTTCAAGACGGACCTCGCGCCGGTGCGCATCGAAGGCGACCGTCAGCGCGTCCGCCAGCTCGCCTACATCCTCCTGGACAACGCCATCAAGTACACGCCGGAGGGCGGCACGGTCACCCTCGGCACGCGCAAGAATGGCCGCAAGGCCGAACTCACGGTGCGCGACACGGGCCCCGGCATCGCACCCGAGCACCAGGAGCGCGTCTTCGACCGCTTCTTCCGGATCGACGACGTGCGCACCCATTCGGTGAGCGGCACCGGACTCGGCCTGGCCATCGCCAAGCTCATCGCGGAGGCGAACCACGGCGCGCTTTCGGTGCGATCGGATGTCGGCCACGGCGCCACGTTCACATTCCGAGTACCGGCCAAGGAGTAGCGAACCAAAACTTCAGAGCCACGGCGCGCCAGTCCGGGGACGCGTGATGTGCCACCAATCTCTCCGCCCGATGGCCCACCGAAACGCGTCGTGGCCCAGGACGTGACCGCCGCCACTCACGGGCCTGCGGGCGACCGATTCGGTGGCGGGTCACAACGACCCCTCCGACCCCGTCGGGGCCAGATCGGTGGCCATGTCGGGCAGGCTCTTCCGCGGGTCGCGCGCGAATTTTCGTTGGCTGTTCACGAGGCGAGGTCGTAACGTTCGCGAACACCGGCTACGATAGGGCCGCCACGCTGCCGTTCGCCTCTCGCGAGGACGGGCGCTGGCAAAATCACCTTTCGAACAGAAACCAACAGGAGCTTCGACTCTATGGCGATTGAAATGCGGCCGCTCGGGCGGACCGGGATGAAGGTCTCGAACATCTGCCTCGGCGCGATGATGTTCGGCATGAAGACGGAGCCGAACGACGCCTACGCGATGATCGACCGCGCGCTGGCGGACGGCATCAACTTTATCGACACCGCGAACGTCTATTCGCGCGGCAAGAGCGAGACGATTGTCGGCGAGGCCCTGGCACGCAACGGCAAGCGCGACAACGTGGTCCTGGCGACGAAGGTCCACGGCGTTATGTCCGACGACGACCCGAACATGCGCGGGAATAGCCGCAAGAACATCATCGCAGCCTGCGAGGCGAGCCTTCGGCGGCTCCAGACCGACTACATCGACCTCTACCAGATCCACCGCCCGGAGCCGGGCATCCCGATCGACGAAACCCTGCGCGCGCTCGACGACCTCGTGCGCTCGGGCAAGGTGCGCTACCTAGGCTCCTCGACGTTCGCGGCCTGGCAGCTAGTCGAGTCGCTCTGGATCAGCGAAAAGCACCACATGAACCGCTTCGTCTGCGAACAGCAGCCGTACAACCTGCTCGACCGCCGCGTGGAGCGCGAATTGATGCCGATGGCTCAGACATACGGCTTCGGGACCATCCCCTGGAGCCCGCTCGCCGGCGGCCTGCTGAGTGGCAAGTACCACCGCGGCGAAGCCCCGCCGGACGACTCGCGCTTCGCCAACCTGAATGCGAACCCGATGTATCGCCGCCGCTTCAACGAGAACATGTGGGACGTGATCGAGGGCGTCGAGAACCTGGCGGCGGAGAAGGAAGTCTCGATGTCGCAATTCTCGCTGGCCTGGGTGATGGCTCAGCCGGGCGTGACGAGCCCGATTATCGGCCCGCGCACGATGGAGCAGCTCGTCGACAACATCGCCTCGGCCGAAGTCTCGGTGACCGACGAGGACCGCAAGCGTGTCGACCAGGTGATCCCGAAGGGGCACATGGTGTCGCCGTTCTACGAAGCCGAGTTCGGCCCGCACCCCCACCGCGTCTAATGAACAGAAGCGCCCGCGCCCAGGCGGGTGCGTGCCAGTGTGGCGAGAGATTCCGATGACCGCTGGCGACGAGTCAGCGCCCGCGGTCGACCCGGCTCCCAGGCCCGTGCTCATCGTCATCGCCGGGCTGCCGGGCACGGGCAAGAGCACCATCGCGGCGCCGCTCGCCCGGCAACTGCGCGCGCCCTACCTGCGCATCGACACCATCGA
>JBBSKE010000010.1:0-21817 GCA_038256595.1 Tepidiformales bacterium
CCCGCCCTCCTCGAATTCGTCCTCGAACTCGCGCGGGATGCGAACTGCCAGGTTGCGGCCATTTCGGAAAATCTTGACGCGTCGTTCGATGCTCATGGTTCGTCCTCCGCGGGTGGCAGGTCCTCGATGTATGGAAACTCCTCATCGATCGTTTCCAGGCTGTCGAGGACCTCGATGAGCGTTCGCTTCCGTGCCGGTTCGAGGACGAGGTGCGTCCGGTCCTCGCGCATGACCGCGTCCCCGCCTTCCTCAAATTCGCCCTCGAGTTCGCGCGGAATGCGGACCGCGAGGTTGTGGCCGTCGCGAAAAATCTTGACTCGCAGTTCGATGTTCATCGTTCCTCCTCCCAATGCGGCATATGCCTCAGCATAGGCCAAGATGCGCAGCCGTGTCCATCGCATTGCTTCGGAGGGCTCTCATGCTTCGAACCCGGCGTGCCGTGCGGCGCCGGATAAGGCGCGGTTACTGCGACTCAATTGATACGCTTTTGAAGCGACAACGCAGTATCGCTGACTCGTTGCAAGCAAATTATGTATGCGATACTGTGATGCAGTAGCCCCCGTACGCAGCTTCCTATGCACGTCCCGGTTCGACCGGGATGGTGGCCCGCAGCAGTGGCATTCGCGACGTAGACCATGGGCGTCTGGAGTTCGAATGAGCATCGTCAAGGCAGCATTCCCCGCGACGGCGGAATGGCAACTGATCGTCCATGTGGACACAATCACCCCGCTGGACCAGCACGACACCCTCTGGCACGAACTGACGCGCGAAGTGCAGGCCGAGCAGATGGCGCGGTATATCCGCGACCTGCAGCCGGAAGGGGTCATCACCGCATCGGTCTTCGAGGACCAGGGCGACGGTTCCCGCCGAGTTCTGTTCGAACGCGCCTGCGATTTCCTCGAACCCGCGGAAGTGTTCTCCTCCGCCGCGTCCTAGGCTACTTATTGTCGAAGTCCTTCCAGCCACCCTTGCGGTCATCGGCGGGCTGGAGGACGTGGCCACCGGCTGCCCGGCGGCGGAGGGTGTCCGCATCAGGCTTCTTCACGTCGATCTTCTTCAAGAGATACCAGGTGCCAACCGAAAGCCCGGCCATGAGGGCGAAGGCGATAGCGAGCCGGGCCATCCCGTTCTTCTCAGCGCCATCCCACGCTTTGTAGGCGGATTTGGCGTGGACGATCGCCTCTTCCGGCTTATCGGCGGCCATCGCGGCTTGCGCGGCAGCGAGGTCGGCGTCCGGGTCCTTGCCCATGAGGCCGATGCGCGTGAACAGGTTCGCCTCGAAGGTCGCCTGCCGCTCCACGGCCACCGAGATCAGCGCCGCGGCGGTCTCTGCGTTGAAGCGCAGCGTGCGCGAGCGGGCGGCGAGGTCCTTCGCTTCCGCGAGCTTGCCCGCAGCAAACGCGTCGCGCGCTTCTTGCAGGGTCGCCTGTCCAACCGCGTCTTCGGAGAGCTGGTCGGCTGCTGTCGTGATGGCGACGATCGCCTGGCGCGTCTCTTCGACGACGCTGGCGGTCTCGCGCAGACTGCGCGTTGGCCACGAATCGTTCACGGCCGGGCCGACCACGAGGCCGGATTCGCTCGCGAGCGTGAGGATGTTCGCGTACGAAACGATCACCGCGTCCGCTTCGGCGACCTGCCTGGCGATGCCGCCGAACTGCCAGGCTTCCATGTTCGCGCCAATATCTTTCGGCATACTGGTGAGTCCGGCCGCCGCAGCACGGGTCGCCAGGCCGGAAATCTCCGTTTTTGCCGCCCTGCGCTCGGCGATGAGCGGCGTGGCTGTCTCCTTATAGAACACCCAGTCGAGGAAGAGCGTGTCCAGGTTTGCCCCGGAGATCTCTTCGCCGCGATCCATGAACCAGCGGTGGTCGCGCGGCTTTGCCGGGTCCGCTCCGATCTGGCTGAGGACCTTGGTCATGTTCTCGCGGCCGCCGATGGCCTGCTCGTAGGCGGTGTAGAAGGCCGCTGCCTTCGCGTACCAGAAGTCCGAGGAGCCGCCCCAGTATTCATCCCAGCCAATGAGCGGGATGTCCTTATATGGGTAGGACTGCCAATCCATGAAGTAGCGGCCCGTCGTCGGAACGCCAAGCTGTGGGGCGAGCTGCTGCGTTGACCACTCGGCGAGACCCTCCCAGAACGACTTGTGTTCCAGGTTCTGTCCGGCCCACTGGTGCGCCAGTTCGTGCACTGTTGCCCATTCGTCGATGCTCGTGCCCGGCGCAATCAGCACCTGCCCGAGGGTCGGGAAGGCCACGCCGGCCGCGCCGATGACAGCGATGTGGTGGGACTGGAGCATCGTGATGCTCCCGTGCGGATAGGGGAAACCGAAGAGCGTTTCCAGCTTCGGCAGCGCCTGGATGGCGAGGTCAAACTCACGTTTCGCCCATTCGCTGTCCTTGCGGAAGTAGAGGAGCTTGAGGGTCACGTCGCCGTTGACCAGCCCGACCGGCGCTTCGAGCGTACCCAGCAGCGCGCTATCAGTGATCGACTGCGCGAAGGCCGAATATGGCGTGGTAATCAGCCGCTGGCGGCACTTATCGTCCATTCCCGCGCACTGCTTGGCGACGCTCTGGTCCTCGGCGCTCAGGGCGATGACGGTCGCCTCGCCGCAAACCCAGCGCTCGAGGTCATCGGCAACGACTTCTTTGGGCTGGTTCGAGGCCTTCAGACAGCCGGGGTCGTGGTAGCTCACGGCGGATTTCGGCGAATCCACGAGCACGAACGAGCCTGGTCCCTGGCCAATCAGTAGCGCCTCGACAACGCCTGCAGCCATGGTGATGTTCTTGCTCTCCTGCGGCGGCGCGATATAGGTCATCGCCAGGGTGACGATCGCGTTCTTCTTAATCGGCTTTTCGAAGGTGACATCGATGCGCGAAAGCGGCGCGCCCTCATCGTCCGTAATCGGCACGACGGTCGCAACGAGCGGATTGCCGTTGTGGCTGACGACCAGGTCAGTCAGCACGGGCATCGCCCAGAGGTAGATGCCCGCGAGGTCGCTACTCGTCGCGTTCTGGATTTTCGCATCGACCTTGACCGACGCGGCGCCGTTCGGAACATCGAGGCGGTAGTAGGTCTCCGAGGCGATGTTGAACGGGTTATCGGCTGCCTCCACCCGCTGAACGCCCCCGCTCCCAGGAGCAGCGAAGGTGAGCATCGCCATGACGGCGAGGGCAAGGGCAAAGAGCGGACGTTTCATATCATTGGAATCGGCAGGAACAGCCCCTCAGCACAGTCGTGAGTGGGCTACTGGCGCAGATTCCGCAGGCTGTTTTGTTCGTTCGCCGAACATAACGTGCGAATCACCGCCAGCAGCCCAGAACAATCGTGGCACTCGGCGTCCGGGAGCTCTTCGAACGAGCGAGGCTGTTGATTCTGGTGCCGCCCGGTGCGAAAGAGCACGCTCGCCATGCCAAGGACAGTCGCAGGGTAGATGTCGTTGTCCACGCGGTCGCCGACCATGATGCATTCGGCCGGTTCGACGCCAAGGTCGTCGCAGGCGCGAAGAAAGAGGCGGACATCTGGCTTTCGGAATCCGTGGTGGCCAGAGACCTCGCGGTGGTCGAAATACTGCCCGATTCCCACGCGATCCAACTCGGGAAGGACGGCCACCGGCTGATTCGCCGCCAACCCAAGTAGCAGCCCATCCGAACAAAGGTCCTGCAACACCTCGGCGATACCCTCGCGCAGTTCGAAGCCACCGCGTGCCAGGCGCCGCTCCTGGCTCCGCTTCGAAACCGCAGCAAAAGCAGCCCGGGCACGCTCTGCATCGCCGCCCGCGAGGTCCCAGATCATGGCCGAATAGGCGTTTGGTGCGAAGTTGAGGACTGCCCGCTCACTCGCCGCAGCGACCTCGTCCGGCGTCACCATGATGCCTTCGGCAGCCAGCGCCTCACGAATGTGTTCGTCGATAATCTGCTCGGAGCGCACTTCGGTGTCGAGCGGCCCGCCGACGTCGAAAAGCACGGCGCGAATGCTCATCTCTTGCCTCCAACCGTCTATTCTAAGCTTCGACGCCCCCGTTCCGCCGCGCCGTAACCCGCTTCGATGCGTGATAAACCCATGCAGCAGGCTAGCACGGGCCGATTCTCGCGCGGGCCGCTTTGCAGTAGCGGGGACGAGGGCTAGGCTGCGCGGGCGGCCGCGCGAGCGTACTCCCAACCGCACTTGGCCAGGGGTGTTATTGCATGCTGACCGCCCCGAAACTCTGGCAGCGCGCCCAGTCCCTCGGGCCAAAGCGCCTCTCCGTCCTCATCATCCTCACCGCCGGGCATGCGGTGGTGCACTGGTATCAGCAGCTCTTTTCGCTGCTCATCCCGGAGATGAAATCGACGCTCGGTCTATCGAACGTGCAGGTCGGCACGCTCAGCACGGTCCGGCAGGTCGCAAGTGGGTTGACGCTGCCCTCTGGCTACCTGGCCGATACCTACCGCGCGTCGTCGAACGTGATTCTCGCCCTGGCCATCCTGAGCTTCGGCCTCGGCTACTTCTTTATCGGCATCGCGCCGAACTACGCCTGGACCCTCGTGGCGATCACGCTCATCGGCCTCGGCACGGCACTCTGGCACCCCGCCGCCATGGGTTCACTGTCGCTGCTCTTCCGCGAACGGCGCGGCATGGCACTTTCGATGCACGGAGCAGGCGCGAGTATCGGCGACAGCATCGTCCCGATTATCGTGGGCGCGATTCTCGTCTACGCCTCGTGGGAGATCGTCGCCCAGGTCCACCTCATCCCGGCGATCGTTGTGGCCGTCATCATCTGGGTGTCCCTCCGTGGGTCGTTCGTCAACGCAGACGTGCGGCCCGGCTTCCGGTCCTACCTCGGCAGCCTGCGCGAGGTGATGAAAAACGTCCAGTTCCTCGCCGTCGTCACCTCGAACATGTTCACGACCTCGGCGCGGCTCGCAGTGACCGCCTTCTTTCCGTTGTATGTCACAGAGACGCTCGGCTATTCGACGTTCGCCCTCGGCGTCTATCTCGCCCTGCTCTACGTCACGGGCCTCGTCTCCCAGCCCGTGATGGGCATCGTCTCGGACCGGAGCGGCCGCAAGGTCGTACTCGTCACCTCGTTCGCGCTGATGTCGGTGCTCTTCGCGCTCATCGTTGTGGTGACGAACGGCATCCTGCTCGGCCTCGTGGTCGCGGCGCTCGGCTGCTTCTTCTATGGAACGGTGAACATCACCCAGTCGGCTGTGATGGACGTGGCTGGTGAAGGCGTCCAGGCGAGCACCATGGGTGTCATGAACCTCGTCGCCCAGCCCTTCACCCTCGCCACGCCGATCATCACCGGGTTCCTGACCGAAGCGTACGGCCTCGGCGCGACCTTCTGGTTCGCCACGATTCTCCAGGTCATCTCGACGCTGATCCTCGTCCCTGTGCGGTTCAAACGCGTCGGGCCCGAGGAAGCAACACCCGTTTAGCGGCCTTGCTCCCCGGACGACGGGTGGCGCGGCTTATTCGGCGAACTGCGACGGTTCTGGCGGCTGGGGATAGCTCGCCCGGGCGAAGGAGAGCGCGGTCACGCTTCTCGCGCCGCCATCTCGCAGGGCTCGCGCGCACTCCACGACGGTTGCGCCAGTGGTCACGACATCGTCGACGACTGCGATGTGCATGCCCGTGAGGTCCGGCCCAGTGTAGCGGAATGCACCGGCCAGGCCGCGCCAGCGTTCCTGTTCGTGCCGCCCGACCTGCTGGCCGGTCTCGCGGATGCGTTCGAGTGTCCCAGGCAGAGACGGCCAGCCGAGCGGCCCAAGGAGGAGTTCCGCCTGGTTGAAACCGCGCTTGTTCCGGCGCTTCCAGTGCAGCGGCACCGCCACCGCCGAGTCGAACCGGTTCTCCCAGAGCGGCGTCAGCCAGGGGGACATTGCCGCTGCCACATCTCGCTCCCCGCGATACTTGAGGCGCAACACGAACATCCGCGCGGCGCCTTCCATTTCGAACGCGGAACGGCAGGAGTCGAGGTCGAAGCCCCAGGAGACGCAGCGGAGGCAGTTCAGGCCCGGGTCGTCCCAGGCCGCGAAACAGTTCTTGCATCGCCCTTTGGAAATGAGGCGGCGGCTTCCGAAGGCAGCCGTGCACGCCACGCAGAGGCTCGCGCCGAGTTTCGTGCAGCTCACGCAGCGCGGCGGATAGAGCAGGTCGCGGACGCGGCTGGTCACGGTTCGGGCGAGTGAAAGGCGCTCCTGCATGCCGCCATTGAAGGCAAATGCCAGCGGCAGCGCAAGCCCGGCGGATGGTATAATCGAAGGGTGAATGTGACCGTCCTGTTGTTCGCGTCGATCGCCGAGGCGGCTGGCCAACGCACCCTCTGCGTGGGCTCCGAACCCGGCGATACCGTCGCGAGCGTGCGAGACCGCCTCATCGAACGCTATCCGCAGCTCGAACGGTTCGTCCCCTCGCTGCTCTACGCGGTCAACGAGGAATACGCCCGGGCGGAAGACGCGGTGCCGGCCGGCGCAACGCTCGCCCTGATTCCGCCGGTTTCGGGAGGATAATGTGCTCATTCGCGTGACCGACCAGCCGCTCGACGCGGCCGAAGCCACCGCTGCCGTGCAGCGCGACGATGCCGGGGCCGTGAACCTTTTCTTCGGCAACGTGCGCAACAACAATCTCGGGCGCGGCGTCCACTACCTCGAATACGAGGCCTACCCGACGATGGCCGAGAAGGTCATGCGCGAAATCGGCGAGCAGGCGATCACCGAGTTCGGACTGAAGGACGTGGCGATTCTGCACCGCACCGGGCGCCTCGAGATCGGCGAAACCAGCCTCCTGATCGCAGTCTCGGCGGGCCACCGCAAGGAGTCCTTTGATGGCGGCCACTGGCTCGTCAACGAGATTAAGAAGCGTGTGCCGGTCTGGAAGAAGGAAGTCTGGGACGACGGCGAATCCTGGATAGAAGGGCCCGAGTCGCTTGGCGTGCAACAGGCGGCGGAATCGGCCCGCGCCCAGTGAGCAGCCATCCCCACACCTTCAGCCGGCACTGCATGCACTGCGGCCAGCGGCTCACCACGGCCGTGCCGGAGGGCGACAATCGCCGCCGCCTCGTATGCCTCGATTGCGGGTTCGTGCACTACATCAATCCCCGCCCTGTGGCCGGGACCATCCCCGTGAACGAACACGGCCAGGTGCTGCTCGTGAAGCGCGCCATCGAGCCGCGCGTGGGCACCTGGGTCTTCCCCGGCGGCTACATGGATGTCGGCGAATCGGCCGAGGAAGCGGCCATGCGCGAGACGCTCGAAGAGGCTCATCTTGTCGTGGACGACCTCTCGCTGGTCGGCGTCTACACGCGTGTCGGGCCGGGCGTGGTGGTCATCGTCTACTCGGCGGTGGCGCGCTCGGAGGCCGAAGCCGGGCACGAGACCAGCGAAGTGCGCTGGTTCCACCGTCACGAGATCCCCTGGGGCGAACTCTCGTTCGATAGCACCACCGCCGCCCTGCGCGACTGGGTCGCTCGCACCGGCGGCTAAGCAGCGAATGACGGCTCCAGGCAGGCACAGAAAAGGCCATCCCAAATCGGGGTGGCCTTCGTCGTTATCCTTCGTACAAGCGGACCTATGCAGCTTGAGAGTGGCGGCTGGCGCTGCGCGCGGTCGGGCCCGGCTCTGAGGCGATGCGCACCTTGGCGGCTGCGAGGTCACGCTGAGCGCGGCGAAGGTAGTCGCGCACTTCCAGTTCGCCTTCGTAGCCCGAGGACGAGACCACCGCTCGCACAGAACCGGCATAGCCGACCGGGATGCAGCCGGAGAGTGCGTTCAACACCCAGTCGGACTTCTCTGCGGCGGTCCGTTCGCGGTCCGAGACGACGATGGCGGCGAAAATCGGGCCCTGGAGGCGGGCGATAAAGTCGCCATCTCCGAGGGACTGGCGCATGGACCGCGCCATCAACGGGACGAGTCGTTCTTCGTCGTTCTTCATCTGTTCGAAGTGGGTGACGTCCGTGAGCACCAGGGAGAAGCTGCGGCCGTTGCGCACCGAGCGCATCATCTGGCGGCGCAACTCGAAGACGAAGTGGCGGCTGTTCGGCAGCGACGTGAGGTCGTCTTCGTAGATCCTTCCGCGCATTCGCTCGATGGCGTGGTGGACCCGGCGGCCCCGGTCCGACTCTTCGTACCAGAACTGCACGTGGACCGCCGCGAACAGGAAGGTCGCGAGGACGAGCACGAGCATGCTCGACATCTCGCCCGTCGCAACCACCGTCTGGAGGGTTGCCGCGAAAATGATGAACCAGATGGCAAACGTCGCTGGGCGAAGGATGCGGAGGATTGGCGGCGCAGCCACCGACTCCATCTCTTTGGATTCACTGGTCAACAGGAAGCCATTTAGGCCCTGCGGCATATTCATAGTGTCGGGTCCCCCGGTGTTCTCTCTATATCTTTCGGGTGCCAGGGGCGTTCGCATTAGGCCGGGCGCCTGTAAACGGTTTGTAAATCATTTTGCAATATGACCAGACACGTGCACGTATGGGAGATGCCTGGGTTTTCGGCACCCCGCCAGGCCACCCCTCGGCAACTCCTTTGTCAGGGAACTTCATGTGTACTCGCCGTCAACCACCGCCGTCGTACCATTTTCCCATGCCCCAGGTCTTCGATTCCGACGCCATCCCCATCGCGCTCGCCCTGGCGGGGGCATTGATCTGCCTGGGCGCCGGCTTCCGGGATTTGCGCGCGGGTGCGAACGAACGCGTGATTTTCGCCTGGTGGGGGCTCGCCATCGGCGCGCTCGGCATCGCCACCGGGCATCTCTGGAATCTGGGCGGGGGCGTCGCTGAAAGTGGCCGCGATGTCTTCCGCTTCGAAGGCATCTACGGCTCTCGGCGGCCGTTCCAGGCAGCGCTGGTCGTGCTCCTGCTCGCGGGAGGGCTGCTGCTCTCGCCGATTGTTTTGCGCCGGGTGCGAACGAGTCTAGGCGACCGCTTCATTCTGCCCTTCGTCGCGCTCGGTGGCCTTGCGGCATTTCTCGTGGTCCGGACGATTTCGCTGCACGCCATCGACGCCGTGCTCTATGGAAAGCAGGTCCTCGGCTGGCACCCGGGTTCGCTGTTCGAAGCTGCCGGGCTCGCCGCCTTTGCCGTGGTGGCCGTCATCGCCGCCAGGGCCGGCCCCCCGGCCCGCAAGGCCGATGCCGCGACTGCGAACGCGATAGAGCGGCCGGCGACCGCCGCCGAACGCTGACCGCCGGCTTTGTTATCGCAGTCTGCGATAGCAAACGTTCATCCAACCCTGTCCTGGCTGACCGCACGTCGAATGGCAGTCTGCTAACCTGCGACTATCCCGACCGCAGGATGAATCTCCCATGAAACTCTCCCCAACGCTCGAAAAAGCTTTCAACGATCAGATCCTGATCGAGTTCGAATCCGTCTACGCCTATCTCCAGCTCTCCGCCGACTGCGATGAGAAGAACTGGCAGGGCTTCTCCCAGTGGATGCAGATGCAGTCCCAGGAGGAGTGGATGCACGCCACGAAGTTCACGACCTACGTGCTCCAGCGCGGTGGCGCGGTCCGCCTGCAGGCGCTGCCGGCCCCGAAATACGGCTTCGGCACCCCGCTCGAGGCGTTCGAACGCGCGCTCGAACACGAAAAGAAGGTCTCGGCTTCGATCCACCGGCTCTACGCCCAGGTCGTCGCCGAGAACGACTATTCGAGCCTGCCACTGCTCCAGTGGTTCGTGAACGAACAGGTCGAAGAGGAAGACAACGTCGGCCGCATCGTCGAACGGATGCGCCTCGTGGACAACGACAACACGGGCCTCATGTTCCTCGACCGCGAACTCGCCGCCCGCCCGGCCCCAACGCCGCCCGCGGACACTGCGGCCTAAAAACGCCACTGGTTCGCAATATTCGCCCAACTTAAGAGGCGGCAACGGCCCGGCTGTTCCCGCCTCTCTCTTCGCCTCCGGCCCGCGTCGTTCGCCGCTCGGGCAGGATCCCGCGACAATCGGAGGGATGCGACTCTCCCACCCCTGTTGGCCACGGTTGCGCGGGCCGCTGCTCCTCGCCGTGCTGGTATCGTCGCTCGCGCTGGGCGGGTGCGAACCCGAATCCGGGGTGACCATCGTTCGCCCCACGCCAACATCCACCCCGGTCGAAGCCGCAGACCAGACGCCCGAGAGCAAGGGCACGCCGCTCGTCGAGTTCGCGCCGGAAGAGCTCGCGAAACGGCTCCTCGGCGGCATCGACCCGCTGCCCGGGCTTCCTCCCACCTACCGCGTCGAAACTTCAGAGATCATCCTTGAAGAGCCGACGATGCCGAAGCTCGCACGTGGCGTCCGCTACACCCTCGATGGCCCGGACCTTGTCAACAGCGTGACCTACTACATCCACACCACCCCCGCAGACGCGCACGAGGACCTCGGAGCCGCGCTCAACGGGCCGTTTCCCTCGGAGCGGCTTGACGGCCTCGGCTACCCGGCCCGCGTGGTTTCGTCCGGGTCCGCCGATAGCCAGGTGGGCACGACAATCATCTACATAACCGCCGGGCAGACGATCATCGAAAGCGTCTCCTCGGTGGCGGGCACCTCGACCCTCGGCAACCTCGCGAACGCGACCGAGCAGGCCCGGATCGCGATCGCCCATCTCTCGGCGGTCGCGCCACCAGCCCCGACGCCCACGCCAGAGCCGTAACAGCCCGCCGGCATTTTCCAGTCGCGCGCGCATGCGATACTGGCAGCACTTCGCACCAGGATACGCACCCATGCCCAGGCTCATCCTCGCCTATTCCGGCGGGCTCGATACCACCACCGCCATCAAGTGGCTCACGGTCGAACGCGGCTACGAGGTCATCGCCCTCAACATCGACCTCGGCAAGAGCCGTGAGCAACCGGTCGTGGAATCCCGTGGCATGGCGGCCGGCGCCGCGAAAGTGCGCATCATCGATGGCCGCGAGGATTTCCTCCGCTACTTCGCCTTCCCCGCACTCGCTGCCGGCGCGATGTACCAGGACGCCTACCCGCTGGCCACCGCGCTCGCCCGTCCGCTGCTCGCCAAGCTCCTCGTCGATGTCGCCCACGAAGAAGGCGCCACCGCAGTCGCCCACGGCTGTACTGGCAAGGGCAACGACCAGGTGCGCTTCGACGTCGGCATCCAGACGCTCGACCCGAAGCTCGAAATCGTCGCCCCGACGCGCGAAAATGCCATGGCCCGCGACTTCCAGATCGATTACCTCAACAAGCACGGCATCGACATCCCCTGGGGCGACAAGGGCCCGTTCAGCATCGACGAGAACATCTGGGGCCGCAGCTGCGAAGCCGGCATCCTCGAAGACGCCTCGGTCGAGCCGCCCCCGGAAGCCTACGAGTGGACGAAGAGCCCCGAGGACGCGCCGAGCACCCCCGCCTACATCGAAATCGGCTACCGCTCGGGCCTGCCGGTGACGCTCGATGGCGAAGAGATCGCGCCGCTCGCGCTCGTCGAAAAGCTGAACGACCTCGCCGGCCTGCACGGCGTTGGCCGCATTGACCACATCGAAGACCGCCTCGTCGGCATCAAGAGCCGCGAAGTCTACGAAGCGCCGGCCGCCATGACGTTGCTCGCCGCCCACCGCGCGCTCGAAGCGATGACCCTCACCAAGCAGCAGATCAAGCTCAAGAAATACGTCGCGACCGAATACGCGGAGCTCATCTACAACGGCCTCTGGTTCAGTGCGCACCACCAGGACATCGCCGCTTACGTCGCCAGCACGCAGCGGCACGTCTCGGGCAAAGTCCGCCTCCGCCTGCAGTGCGGCCAGGCCGTCGTCGTCGGGCGCCAGGCAGAGAATTCGCTCTACGACCGCTCGCTCGCGACCTACGACTCGGGCGACACCTACGACCAGTCGGCGGCGGTCGGGTTCATCAACATCCACGGCCTCCAGACGCGCGTCCAGGCCCGCACCCAGCTCCTCGCCCAGGGCCGTGACACCCTCAAGATCGCGATGCCGGATTAAACGAGGTCTCGGTCGAAGGCATAAGGCGAGCTGAAGTGTCCCACCTCGGTCTCGGTTCGACGCAATGACAGCTCGTCCTTATGCTCGCAGTTATTCTGTCTCCACAGACAAAATGGAGTCGCGCCTTGCGTCACGACCGCCGACGTACCGTTCGAATTCTGGTGGCCGCGTGCGTGGTGTTTGCCCTTGCTGCACTGGGTGCGTGCGGGGGAGATGAGCCGGAAGTTGGCCGAGCAAAAGTTTCCGTTGCCAGCGGTGGTTCAGCCGAATTCGCTGGGGCGCGGGTCACAATCCCCGCGAACAGTTCGAGCGGCCCCGGCGAACTGAGCATTAAGAAGGTGCCGGCGAAGACAGGTTCAGGCGTCCTTCGCCCGGTGGGAGACGCCTGGGACATCTCGCTTTCCGGAGCAACCCTCTCTGGAGTGGCAACGGTAGTGCTGCCGTTCGTTGAAAACACCGAGGCGACCGAGCGCATAGCGGGCTACTGGAACGAACAAACACAACGCTGGGAAGCGCTGTCCACTGCTGTTGATCCCGAATCGAACTCCATCATCTTTCAAACGGACCACTTCAGCACGTTCGGTGAAGTAACTTTCAATGTTGGCCTTTACGGACCTTTACTCAATGAAATACTGAAGGGCGATTTTCTCCAGGCAAGTGCCACAGCGAAAAGGGCGATAGAAGGATGTCAGTCTGGAATCGAATCTCTCGCCATCTATCAGTTCGACTTGAAGGCCGACTGGCTAGAAAACGTCCCCGAGCCACCCAGGCAGGGGGAACAGTTACAGCAGTCGGCGGTCGTTGTATGCGTTCGTGAGGAACGTGGCGAAAAGGTGGATATCAGAGCCTTCAACTCTCGCTACGTGCCGATGGACATTCGAATAGTAGGTCCGAATGGGTTCGAACGAATAGAGGAGGTGGATTCGGGATTCTACATCGATTTAGAAGTAAATCGCGCGACGATGCTTCCTCTGAAGATTTACTCCAGTGTCCCAGAAGATGCCTTGATCAAGATACTCCTGGCTGCGCTTCTTGATCTTTTGCCGGCCGCCGCCGGAGTCCAGGCGTCGGCGCTATCTGAAGCAGTAAAAGCAACCGCGATCGATTTCAAAATAGGTGGCCTTGCTCTCGCACTGAAGGGCGGCGACGACGAGGTCATAACAGAAGAAGCCGAGCTGATCGTCGCGGACTTCCTGTTCCAGGAGTTCGTATATAAGGTACTCGATTTCCTCGGAAAGTCGGCCATTAAAGCATCGATTTCCTGGGTGGACCTGGGAGGGTCGATCGCATCGTTGTTGCTCGAAATCGAAGATTACTTTGCGGCCCAGCGAGTGACGAGCGGCGTCATAACTATCACGAAGCCCATTAAAGTGACCGGACCGATCGTCATCAAGCCTCCGGCGCAACCGTGCGGGGCTGGAGGGCCATGTCAGCCTCAAGGCGGTGGCGGCCTGACAAATCCGGCGGACAACACACCAATCATCGACCCAACCATTTTCGTCAAGCCGAAGTTGCAGGTCGCCGTGGTGACGGACACGGTGCGCACCGAGCAGCTGTCCAGCCGAGAACGTTCCTTTCCAGTCGTCCGGGTTCGAGCACTGGACCTTCAGACTGGCGACGCACTGGCCGAATTCGAATTCGGCGGCATCGGCGTTTACCCGCAACAATTCGCCCTCGGCGGAAATGAAATCCTGGCAGGGACGGAGCGGTTGATAACGGCGGTCAACTTGGAGACCGGAATCTGGAGGCACATTTTCGAGGCGCCTCCAGGCGGAATCATCACTCGTTTCGCTCTCTCTCATGATGGTGAAACGCTTGCTGTCGGGGTCGAGAAGAAGCCCATTTATACCGAAAGCACTGAAGTCGTCTTCCTGGACTATAAGAAAGCGCAGGAGATTTCCCGGATTTCAGCGGTGGATTCGTTTCCCGGCTTCATCGGGGGTCCAACTCCCGTTGTTTGGCGCGCTGAAAACGACAGCCTGGAGGTCGTCGGCCGAACCTATCGAGATTATCCTGGCGACTTCGCCGCCATCACGCCCTACGGCACAATGGTTCGGCATGCCCAGTCCCTGGATATAGATCCGGGTGGTAAGCGAGCGGCACTTGTTGTCGGAGAGGATATTGGTCATTGTGGTGGCCTGGGGCAGTACTTCCCGGACGGGATCGATGTTGTGGACCTGGAGAGCCAGCGCAGCCTGGGAATAGTGGCAATTCCTGGGATGGCGGTCGGTTGGGCAACGTTCTCGCCGGATGGCTCGGAGCTTCTTATTGAGGCGAGCAAAGTCGAGCGTCGCAATGGTCAAAGCTGCGCGGGCTCCCAGCCGTCCCAGTACTATCGATGGAGCGCGCAAAACGCTGTCCCCGTTCTCGCCGACCGGCTCGAAGTCATCAAATCGTGGGAGGGCGCCCGGTTTGCCCAAATGTACTGCGGGGGAACACCAAGGCCCCGCTTCCAGCTGCTCAGCGAGCAGCAATTTGGCTGCTCAAGCAATCCCGCGGACCCGGCCGGCGAACTCCATATCGGCAAATTGAACATCGGTCGCGTCCGGGATGCGCAGATAATCGGCTTCCTCGAAATGAATACGAAGTAGAGGTCCAGGCGCTACCTCTTGCACGACCTTCTGGATGACCCATGGCTAACCGACCGAGCGACGAATCGACCACCTGTCCGTCACCAGGATCGCCTCTCAACGCGGACGATTCGGCCCTGGAAATAGACCATGGCGCAAAGCGCTATCTCCACGAACGGTCCACCTCAGACGCGCACGAATTCACGGCGAGACCCTAATCTGGCCAGGCCCGGCTGCCGAAGATCCGGGCATGGCAACGTTTTGGACCTGGGCACTGCGAAATCCGTTCTTCCTGGCGGCCGGGCTCATGCTCGCGGCCGGGGTCACTGGCGTCCTCGATTGGGGCCTCGCCCTCACGAGCTTCTCCGCAGCCGCCCTCGTGGCGCACACCGCCAACCACCTCGCGCACAAGTCGCGTGAGCGCGGCGAGATCAAGGCCGCTATCGACGCCGCCCAGATTCGACGCCTTGAGCGAAAGCCCTCGGCCAAGCGCTACCTCGATTACGTCGACGAATCCGAAGCGCCCTACGAAGCCGCCGCCTAGCCCGCTGCTATCGTGAGACTGGATGCCGCCCGACAATACGGCCATGGAATCGTGGTCACTCGTGTCGGGCCGCTGGGTCGAAGGGGAACAGCCGGCCGCTGAGGGCCGCTGGTTCAACGTCTGCGGCGCCGATGACCCGGATCTCGATCGCCTCGCCGAGCGCTTCGGCCTCCACCCGCTGTCCGTCGAAGACTGCCGCTCGACTCTCCTCCACGCGCCCAAGATCGACGAATTCTCCGACCACGTCTTCATCGTCCTGCACGCCTTCTGCGGCACCGAGTTCGGCCCAGAACCGGTGGAACTGGACATCTTTCTCAGCGACAAATTCCTCATTACCTACCAGGACGAGGCCGTTCCTGCGATTCACGAGGTCATGGACGGGCTGCGCAAAGGCGTCACCCTCCGGCCGGGCACCGATGGCATCCTCTACGCGATCACCGACCGCGCTGTGGATGACATCCTTCCCCTGGTGAACGTGCTTTCCGACCGCCTCGACCAGATCGAAGTCGAAGTCCTCGCTCGCACCGATCCATCGCAACAATCCGAAATCCTGGCGTTGCGGTCGCGTGCCGGCGTAGTTCGGCGGCTGTTATCGCGCCAGTTGACAGTCTTCCAGCGGCTCTCCCGGGGCGAAATCGCGACCATCGACGTGACCAACCGGATCTACTTCCGCGATGTCTACGACCACCTCGTCCGCATCGACCTCGAACTCGAAGCACTGCGCGAAGATAGCGAAGTGGCGCTGACTACCCTCCTGAGTGCCGTGAACAACCGCCTGAGCGAAGTGATGAAGGTGCTATCGGTGGTTGGCGCGCTGGCCCTGCCGGCATCCGTCATAGCAGGCATATTCGGCACGAACTTCGACAACGTGCCGGGCCTGCATAGCAACGTCGGCTTCTTCCTGATGCTGGGAGCGATGGCGAGCGTGGCATTGGGCATGGCGATGTACTTCCGCCGTAAAGGCTGGTTTTAGGATCGGGCAAAATATGTTCGCGAAGATGTCGCTGCGAGTACCTCGGCTGCCGATAGTTCAAGTGTGGGATATAGCAGAGAGGTCGCCATTGCGTGAACGTCAGGGTTTTCGCGCACTGCGGGAACGGCGAAAATAAGCATAAGATGAACCAGATGACAGACAATCGTTCCTCGGCGCGAGAGCCGCTGGGAGCCGCGCTGGGCGAGCGGGATCCGCAGGTGTTGCTTGCCGGGGACTTGCCTGCTTCCTTCCTCGCGGCCTTGCCATACGACGCCGTTTCGATCTCTAGCCGCGATATTCCCGAAAGCTTCGTCAAGTCCGCCGAGCCGGTCATCGCCCTGTCCTCCGATCCGGGCCTGGTCGCGGCGCTCCATCGCGCTGGCATCCGCACAATTCTCGGAGTCGCCTCGCTTCAATCCGATACGGAACTCGCACGTTCGCTCATTGCCGCCGGTGCGAGCGATATCCTCGATCCCGGCCTGGATGCGGACCACGTCCAGGAGCGCCTCCAGGTGGCCCTCCTTCGACACGCTGCGCCGCTTGCCGGGCCGGCCAGGGACAACCGCGAAGCCCTCCGCATCGGCGCCATCGCCGAACTCGCCGGTGTCCTCGCCTCGGGCGCCGATAACGCCATCCCGGACGTCCTTTCGCGCATCGGCAACGGCCTCCAGATCGGCCACGTGAGCGTCATCCAGGAACACGTTCACCTCATGACGGACGGACCCGTCGTCACCCGCCGCTGGTCCTGGTCGAGCGAGCGCGCCGGCCTCAATTCGCCCCTCGCGGACCTCCAGTCCGTCCCTGCCGGGGAGATTCCCGCGCACCTGGCGGCAGTCCTCCGCGAAACGCGGGCGAGCGCCGGCCCGGCCATCGGCGTCTTCGATGACCGGGCAACACTCGCGCTCCCGGTCATCATCCAGGGTACCTACTGGGGAGCGCTCATCTTCGAAGCGGAGGATGCGGCTCGCGAATGGGCGCCGCAGGAGATAGCGATGGCCCGCACCGCCTGCGCCGGGATCACGGGCGGGATCACGAGGCGCGGCCAGGAAGAGACCCGCCGCGACCGCGAAGAGCGGTTCCGCGAAGTGTTCGAGAACACCAACGACATGGTCTACACCACGGACCTCAAGTTGCGTTTCACCTCCGCGAACCCGGCCGTCGAGCGGGTCCTTGGCTACCGTCCGGAAGAGATCATCGGCCAGCCGCTTTCGTTTCTCCTCGAAGAGACATCGCTCGAGCGCGCCCGGGCGATGTTCCAGCAGAAGGTGGCCGGCGATGCTGAATCGACCCGCTACGAACTGACGATGCGCCGTCGCGATGGCACGGAAGTGCCAGTCGAGGTCGTCACTCGCCTGATAAAGCGCGATGGCGTCGTGACTGGCTCCCAGGGAATCGCAAAGGACCTCTCCCGCCGGGTGAGGACGGAGCGCCAGCTTCGCGAACAGGCAGAAGAAGCCAGCCGCAGCGAGGCAGCCTTCCGCACGCTCTTCGATGAGAGCCCCCAGCCGATGCTCGTCCACGACGACGCAACGGTGCGAATCATCGAGGTGAATGAGGCCGCCTGCCGCACCTACGGCTGGTCTCGCGAGGAGTTCCTCAGCTTCACGATGTACGACCTTCGCCCGCTGGGCGAAACGGGCCGCGCGCGCAACTTCTTTTTCGATCCGGACCGGCCAGAAGTCGAAGATCTCGGCATCTGGAAGCACCGCATTCGCGACGGCTCGCTCATCGATGTCCACATTCACAGCCGCCGCCTCGACTTCAAGGGGCATCGCGCGCGGGTGGTCATCGTCGAAGACGTCACCGCCGGTGTTCGCGCCGATGCCGCCCTTCGCCGCGCGCTGAAGATGAACGACAACATCATGGCCAGCGCCTCCGATGTGATTGTCAGCACCGACACGACAGGGATTATCGAGTACGTCAACCAGCGGGCCATTGAGTCCCTGGGCTACGAGCCGCACGAACTCATCGGCCAGCACTTCACGCTCCTCGCCCCCATGGGCCAGGAAGACGAAATCGACGATCACCTCACGAATCTTGTCGAAACGGAACGCATCGCGTACACAGAAGTCCCGGTTCGGTTGAAGGATGGGTCCATCCGCTGGTTCGCCTGGGGCATCGCGCCGCTGATGGAGAATGGCGGGCATCTCGGCTCTGTCGCGTGCGGACACGACATCACCCGCGAACGCGAGGCCGAAGCAGAGATGCAGTGGCTCGCCAGCCTCGTTGCCTCATCGCCAAACGCGATCCTCACAGCGACACCATCCGGCCAGGTGCTCGCCTGGAACGCAGCCGCCGAAAGGCTCATCGGTTACACGGCGGCAGAGGCTATCGGGGCGGACCTGCGCACGCTGATTCGCCCGGGCGACAGCAACACCGACCGGCGCATCCTCGACATGGTGTACGAAGGCGAGACCGTCGAGAACCGTGACCTTCGCACGTTCCGCAAAGACGGAACGCCGATCGACATCGCCACCACGGCCTTCCCGATTCATGATTCCTCCGGCAACTTCTCTCGCATCGGCCTGATCGCCGTGGACATCACGGAGAAGAAAGAGGCGGCCCGTGAAGTCGCCCAGCTTGGCGCCGTCGTCGAGGCGGCGACTGAAGCGATCGTGATCACGAATCCTGCTGGCCGGCTCACAAGCTGGAACGCAGCCGCCGAACGCATCTTCGGCTACACCCGGGAAGAGGTATTGGGCCGCTCGCTCGGGTTCCTCCTGCCTGAGGGCGAAGAGGAGGTGGGCCGCGAGATTGCCCGTCGCCTCAATGCTGGCGTTCCCATCCAGGACTTCGAATTCCGCTGCCGTCGCAAAGATGGCGGCATTATCCTTGTCGATTTCTCTGCCTTCTCGGTTTTTGGCGAACGTGGAAGGCTCACCGCGCTCGCCGGGATCATGCGCGACATCACTGTTCAGCGCACGAACGAAGACGCCGACCGCGAGCGCCGCGAAATCAACTCGCTGGCCTATCGCTCCCTCAATATCGGCATCTTCGTCGCCAGCGAGGACGGCGTTATCCGCAGCGCGAACGACGAATCCTGCCGCCAGTTCGGGCGGACGCGCGAAGAACTCGTCGGGATGCCCTACTGGAACGTGATGCCCGAAAGAATGCGGCCTCACACCCAGGAACTCCATCGCATCAGGATGGCAATGGCACCGGGTACGCAGGGCCACTCGCGTGAATGGCCGATCATCCTGCCGAACGGCGAAAAGCGCATCATGACGTCTGTCACCGGCCGCTTCGACCGAAGCGACGGCGCGCGCTTCCTCGTCCTCGCGGGCACCGACATTACCGCGGCCAAGAACGCCGAAGAACAGCTCGCGCGCCTCGCAGCCATCGTCGAGTCATCCGGCGACGCGATGATGAGCGCGGACCTCCAGGGGAACATCACCACCTGGAACCAGGGCGCCGAGCAACTCTTCGGCTGGAGCGCCAAAGACGCCATTGGCCAATCGTTCACGGCGCTCTACCCCCTGGGCGATTCCGGCGATGGCGAACTCGCGCTCGAACTCCTGAAGCAAGGCGGGCGCATCGATGGCGTCGAGACCCGGGCGACGACGCGTGATGGCCGGGCGCTCGATATCTCCGTGTCGCTCTTCGGGGTCCGAGATGCCAGTGGCCGCCTCGTCTCCGTGGCCGGCGTTGGCCGCGACGTCTCCGAACAGAAGCGCACACGCGAAGAGCTGCAGCGGCGCGTTGCCGACCTGCAATCGCTCTACCGGCTACGTGTGCGGCTGGCCGAGGTGGAAAACGACAATGACATCCTCAATGCCGGCCTCGACGCGCTGACCGAAGTTCTCAGTGCGCCGATGGGGGCCGCCCGCCTCGCCACGGATGCCGGGACGCTCCGTTTCGTCGTCCAACGCGGCCTCTCCGAAGCGTATGTCCGCCGCGTGCAGGACGATTCCATGCCGGCGATGCGGGCCCTCGGACGCAAGCCAATCGTCGTGCCGGACATCGAAAAATGGTCCGGTTTCGGTGGACTCCGAGACGCTATGCTCGCCGACGGCATCCTGGCCTGCGTTGCCGTACCCCTCATGGGCATCGATGAGGCCTTCGGCTCGCTCTCCGTCTACTACTCAGAGGTTCGCCAGTTTTCGCCGGAAGAGGTGGAGATTGCCCAGACGATCGCCGGCTCTGTGGCTTTCGCGATGGAGCAGCGCGCAGCGAAATCCGCCCTGCAGCGCAGCATCGAGCGCTTCGAAGCCGTCGCCGCAGCCACCAGGGACGCAATCTGGGACCTCGAAGTCGAAACTGGCCGAATCTGGTGGTCGACCGGCTTCGAAATCATGTTCGGCTATCCGAAAGAGCAAATTGAAGATTCCCTCGTCTTCTGGCAGCGTCTCATCCACCCCGATGACCGCCAGTCTGTGATCGAAGGGTTTGACGCCGCCATCGCCCGCGCCGGCGACTTCTGGTCCGACGAATATCGCTTCCTCCGCGTGGATGGCACCTATGCCGACGTCTTCGACCGGGGCTACATCGTCAAGGATGAGCAGGGCCGTGCTTCGCGCGTCATCGGCTCTATGATCGATGTCACCGCACTGCGCAGGGCCGAGAAAGAGACGCGCGAACAGGAGCGCTTCCTCAGCGCCATCATCGACCACTCCCCGCTCGGCATCCAGGTGTTCGACGCGAACGGCATCTCCATTCGCATGAACGAAGCTCGCCGGGAGTTCCTCGGTGTAGATGACACAAATGTGGGCGTCGGCGAGTTCAATCCGATGACCGACCCCTTCATGGTGAACGCGGGCTATGCCGACGCCTACATTCGTGCCTATCGCGGCGAGACCGTCCAGCGCCGCGACGAACTGATGGCCTCCCCAGGCGACTCGGGCTGGAATCTCCGCATCGCTCCTCGCTGGTTCGACCAGTGGGTGTTCCCCGTCAAGGACGACCAGGGTAACGTCACCGCCGTCGTTTCGATGGTGAGCGACGTTTCCGAACGCCACCAATCCCAGGAGGACCTGCGCACCGCCCAGCAATACCTGCAGTCGGTCATTTCGAACGCCCCCCTCTTGATGTTCGTCTGGGACCGTGACGGGAACTTCATGATGGCTGCCGGCGCCGCCGTCTCCGGCCTCATCGGCGAGAATTCGGCGACCGGAATGACGGCCAACGTCTACCACCTGTTCGCCGACCAGCCAGATATCACCAACGCCGTCCGCCGTGGCCTCGAAGGCGAAGAGACTTCGTTCGAAATGGAGTACAACGACTCCGTCTGGGACGCACAGTACACGCCCATGCGCGACGACCGGGGAGAAATTACCGGCGTCATCGGCGTCTCCACGGACATCTCCGACCGCAAGCGCGCAGAGATCGCGCGCGGCCTCGCCGAGCAGCGCCTGCTCGCCCTCGCCGAGAGCCTGCCCATCATCTTCTTCGCACTCGATGCCAACGGCCTGCTCACGCTTGCCACTGGCAAGGGATTGCGCTCCCTCACCGAGGACCCGGCGAGTCTCATTGGCCGTCCGCTGTTCGATATGACCGAGTCGCGCGAATTCGACCAGTCCGTCACGCGGGCGCTCAAGGGCGAATCGTTCACCGATATCTCGCCCATCGGCGAGCAGTGGTTCGAAACCCACTTCGAGCCAATCGTCGACCGGGATGGCGCGATCCGCGGCACGCTTGGCGTTTCGCTCGACATCACCGAGCGCCGCAAGACCGAGGATGCGCTCCTCCAGTCGCAGAAGCTGGAGAGCCTCGGCATTCTCGCGGGTGGCATTGCCCACGACTTCAACAACCTGCTCGTCGGGATCATGGGCAACGCCGGCCTCGCTCTCATGGAGTTGCCGCCCGATTCGCACGCGCG
>JBBSKE010000011.1:0-19918 GCA_038256595.1 Tepidiformales bacterium
AGGTCCCTCATTATCGTCAAGTCCCGAGATGGGAGGTTGGTGCCAAGGCCCAGACTTGAACTGGGGACCCCTGCATTTTCAGTGCAGTGCTACTACCAACTGAGCTACCTTGGCACGCAACTCTATGGTAGGAAGATCCCGGGCACCGGGCAACCGGGACGGCTACATAAGGCTCAGGCGAGCGCGGGCTCGGGCAGCGCGCAGCCGATAATTTCGTTCACGTCGGACACGTTGTTGTCGGCGAGCCAGCGGGTGAGGCCATCGAGCACGTCGAGGGGCGCGCGTGGATTCGCGAAGGTCGCGGTGCCAACCTGGACCGCCGAGGCGCCGGCCATCAGGAACTCGATAGCGTCGAGTCCGGTGGAGATGCCACCGCAGGCGATAACCGGCACGTTCACGGCCTGGGCCACGTCGAAGACGATGCGCATGGCGACCGGCTTGATCGCCGGTCCGCTGAGGCCGCCCCGGGCACGTGGCAGAATTGGCCGCCGGGTGCGAGCGTCGATCGCGAGGCCGAGCACGGTGTTGATAGCGCAGATAGCGGCAGCGCCTTCGTCGGCGCAGGCGCGAGCGATGAGCACAGGGTCGGTCACGTTTGGGGTAAGTTTCACGAAGACGGGGAGGGTCGTATTGCGCACGGCGGCGCGAGTGGCGCGGGCCGAGGCGATGGGGTCCTGGCCGATGTCCATGCCGCCGATGTCGACGTTCGGGCAGCTGATGTTCAGTTCGATTGCGGCAATCCCCGGGACTCCGTCGAGCATCCCGGCCATCTCGCCGAACTCGTCGGTCGAATCCCCGGCGATGTTCACGATGACGGGGAGGTCCCAGGTCGCCCAGACGGGCGCCATGTCGTCGATGACGTGGTCGATGCCGATGTTCTGGAGGCCGATGGAGTTGAGCATGCCGGCGGGCGTCTGGGCGACGCGGTGCTGCTTGTTGCCGGCCCGGGAGATGCGGGTCACGCCCTTGCTGACCATCCCGCCGAGTTCGTTGATGGGGAAGTGGCGGGCAAATTCGAGTCCCCAGCTGAAGGTGCCGGAGGCAGTAAGAACGGGATTGCGCAATTGCAATCCCGTCTTGTGGCCGGGCGCGAGGTCGACGGTGAGGGAAGCTGGCATGGTGTCCAGTGTACGGCCCTCGTGGAGTCTCTCGCTATCGGCCTGAAGTTACGATTGGAGGGAACGGATCAGGATGTGACGGCGTCTTCCTTGCGGCGGCCCTTATAACGGGTGCCGTTCAGGCTGAAGCTGTCGTTGTCCCAGAGGAGGTCTTCCGAGGAGTTGCGGAACGCCTTGTCGGCGCCACAGCGCTTGCAATGGCCGCTGCTGAGGGCGCCGTTCGGGGTATCGATGACCCAATGATGCCGGCACATCGCTGAGGTGCCGCTGGTATCGGTGCTTTCTGAGTGAGCCATGGGGATGGATCTCCTGTTGGGTGGAATCTTACCGTTCGGTAGATTTTAGCACACGATAGATGCATTTTGCCGTCTCATTCTCACGAACGTCATATCCGGCGAAAGAAGTTGTCAATCGTTTGCCGGGGTGGTAAGGAGCGCTTACAGTCGAAGCAAGGCTATGCCGGAATCGGCATCGGCCATTTTTGAATTGCCCGTGTGTCCCGGCCGCACCCGGCAGCGGGCCCCCAGGAGAACATGACGGCCGCTACGGCACCCACCCACGATGAAGTCATGGCCACCTTGGCCACTGTCCAGGATCCGGAGCTTCACGCCAGCATTGTCCGTCTGGGCATGGTGAAGAATCTCCTGGTCGAAGGTCTCGCGGTCACCCTCGAGATCGAACTGACCACGCCCGCCTGCCCATTGAAGGACCAGATCGACGGCGATATCCGGGCAGCGCTCGCAACAATCGGCATCTCCGATGTCACGCTGACGTGGGGAGCGAACGTTCGCGCCACCACCGTCAAAGAGGGTCAGAAGCCCATCGAAGGCGTGAAGAACATCATCGCAGTCGCAAGCAATAAAGGTGGCGTCGGCAAATCCACCGTTGCGGCAAACCTCGCGGTCGCGTTGGCCAAGGCCGGCGCTTCGGTCGGCCTGGTGGATGCGGACATCACTGGACCGAACCTGCCCACGATGTTCGGCCTGCCACAGGGGCTGCAATCCGGGAGCACTGATGGTCTCCGGCCGGTCGAACGCTACGGCGTGAAGCTGGTCTCCATCGGCTTCCTCCTGCCAAAGGGAACGCCGGTGGTCTGGCGCGGACCAATGATCGGCAGCGCTGTGCGGCAGCTCCTGCACGACGTCCCCTGGGGCGAATTGGACTACCTGGTAATCGACCTGCCACCGGGAACCAGTGACGCCTCCATGAGCATGGCCCAGGACGCGCCCGTTTCGGGTGTCGTCATCGTCTCCACTCCGCAGGATGTCGCACTTGAAGACGCCATGAAGGCCGTCTCCATGTTCGAAAAGCTCAACGTGCCCGTGTTCGGCATGGTGGAAAACATGAGCTATTTCGTCGCCCCCGATACGGGCGTGCACTACGACATCTTCGGCCACGGGGGAGCGCGGAAAGCCGCGGATGACCTGGGCATTGATTTTCTTGGCGAAGTGCCGATCGAGCCTGGCGTGCGCGAAGGAGGCGACCGGGGCGTTCCGATCGTCTTTGGCGCCCCGGATTCTGCCTCGGCCAGAGCTATCGAACAGGTGGCCGGCAACGTTGCCGCCCGCCTCAGTGTGTTGCAAAGGATGGGTATTTAGACCCGATGACCCTGGACATTTTCCCCAAGGCGCGCGCCCCGAAGGCTGCGCCCGTCGTAGAGCCAGTCGTTGAAGCAGCTCCCGAGTTGCCCGAACCCTCCACCGAAGCCATCGAAGACGCTGAGAAGCGTCGCAGCCGCCGCGGGACTCGCGGCGGGCGTGCCAAGAAGGCTGACGGCGAGACCACCGAAACTACAACCGAGACCCCGGCCCCGGCAGTAACGGGAACGCTGGAAGTGCTCTCCGCTGACGCTGCCCCGGCGCCACCGGTCCGCCGCCCGCGCCGCACCAAGGCAACCATCGCTGCCGAGCTTGCCGCAGCCGAGGCAGCTGCTGCAGAAGCCGCCGCCGAACCGGTCGCCGTCGACCAGGCCACCGCAGTTGAAGCCGCTGTTGAAGCTGCGGACGAAGCCGTCGCTGACGAAGCCCCGGTCGAAGCTGCTGACGCTCCCGCTGAAGATGCATCCGACGCGGTCGAAGAGCCCGTTGTCGCGGTCGACGAAGAATCTGCTGCCCTCGCCGCCGAGGCCGACGCCGAAGCCGTCGCTCATGGCGAACAGGAAGCGTTCGTCATCGAAGGCGACGAAGCCGAAGGTGGCGAAATCCAGCGTGAACCGCGCCGCCGCGATCGTCGCGGCTCCCGTGGTGGCCGTGGCCGTGGTGGGGACCGTGGTCCTCGCAACGAAGACGGCACGCCCGCCGAGCCCGCACAGGGCGAAACCGAAGCGCGCCAGCCCGACACTCGTCAGCCGCGCGAACCCCGTGAGCCGCGCGAACCGCGTCCGCAGGGCCAGCCTCGTGCCGCCGGCGTCGGCGATGGCAGCCTCGACTCCCTCGCCCGCGCGATCGAGAACCAGGGCCGCCAGCTCGAGCAGCTCGTTCGCAACAGCCAGGAAGACAACAACCGCCGCGCAGGCAGCCCGAATGGCGCTCCGCCCCCGCGCGTCGGCATCTTTGTCGACACTGCCAACATCGAACTCGCAGCCGACCGTCAGCGGGTCCGCCTCGACTGGTCGAAGATTCTCTCGCTCCTCACCCGGGAGCGTCAGCTTGTTCGTGCCATCGCCTACTCGCCGGTCCACGACGACCCGAGCGTCAGCGTCGAAACTCAGCGGTTCGTAGAACCGTTCCTCGATCGCGGCTTCAAGATCGTCACCAAGCCGCTCAAGCGCTTCCAGGATGGAAGCATCAAGGCCAACGTCGATATCGAGCTCGCGCTCGACGTCGTCACGATGTGCGACCGCCTCGATATCGTCTGCCTCGTCTCTGGCGACGGCGATTTCGAGAAGCTCGTCGAACTCGTCCAGGGCAAGGGTATCCGCGTAGAAGTGGTGAGCTTCGGCTCCAGCACTGCCGGCAACCTGAAGAACGCGGCGGACGCATTTATTGACTTCCAGTCACGCCTCCGCGACGTTCGCCTCTAGCAACGAACCAGCAGACGCTGGTGAAGCCGGGCATACCGGTTTCACCAGCGTTTTGCGTGATACCTGTTAGCATGAACCACCAGCAATGACTGTCGGAACTTACACCTCCAGGAACGCCCCGCGCTCGCGCCGTTCGAGCGTCCCACTGCGGTACGCCCCGTTTGAATCGCGGGTGACAGCGGGCATCCTCGACATCCTCGTCATCTTCATCATCGCCTCCCTGCTGGTCACTGCCGGCTCCCTCGTGGTGCTCATCAGCAGCGATTTCGAGAAGGTCGATCCCTCTAACACGTCCATCTATGTCTTCTGGGGTTGCGCCATCGCGATCGTCCCGGCAGCGCTACTCTACTTTTTCATCGGCCTCTGCTGGCGCGGTCAGACGGTCGGCAAAGCGGTCATGCAGATCATGGTTATTCGTTCGGACGGCCGCGCACTCGGCGTCTTTGGCGCTCTCGCCCGCGTGATTGGGCAGCTCGTGTATGTGCTCTTCGCGCTCGGTGGCGTGCTCGTCGCCTTCGCCCTGCGCGATTCGACCACCCAGGCCGCGATCGCGACTGGCGCCGCATTTCTCCTGATCGCCATTGGTTTCCTCCTCGCCGCGTTCGATTCGCACCGGCGCACCCTCCACGACCGCATCGCCGGGACCATCGTTGTCAGGGTCATCTAGCTCGTGACTGAATATGTGCGCATGCGCTCACGGCCCGGAGACGGAAGGCCGATTCCCCGCGCCCACGCCGGTGGCAACGAGGGCGAAACCCCGGCGGCACTTCTCTTTGCCATCCTCATCTTCTTCCTCGTCGCGTTCCTCAGCGCCTGGCAACTCACCGAAGAGCAGCGCGCGCTCACGATGATCGAGGCGGGTGTCGTCTCCGCTACGGATATCGACCGGATGCTCGAGGACGATTTCGACGACCTGCAGACGTTCGTCGAAACCTCAGACGAAACGACCTTCGCCATCCCCGGGTTCCCGCTCGAAATCGTCGTCACCGCGGACGAAGTGAAGAATTCGACCCAGGAGGAGTTCCGTGCCCTCCTCCTGCAGCGTTCCAGCGCCGCCATCTACGACCATGGCGCCGAAGCGTTCGACGCCTCCGGGAACCAGACCATCGGGCGATTCTCCTCAGAGGGGGCGCTCCAGTTCGTGCTCAACGGCCTGACCGGCAACTGGAACTCGCTCTCGCGGTGGATTGCTCTCGTTCTCGCGTTCGCTGCTGCTGCCGCCGCCCTCTATGTCCTCCGCCGAGAAGATGGCCATCGCCGATTCGTGCTGCTCGGCGCATTCTCCGCTGGCGCCGGGATTATGGGGTGCATCGCCGTGTTCGCATTGCGGTCGCTTATCGGCCGTTTCGGTGGCGATGACCCGTTCTCCGAAGACCTCCGCGAAATTGCCAACGCCGCCCTTTCGGTGCCGATGACGAACTTCCTGGTGGTCGGCGCTGCCGGCGCGATCGTCGCCTTGATTGGCCTCGGCCTGAAGTTCGCGAATCAGCGCTTCCCCGGCGACCAGCATGGCGGCCGCACCATCGTCGATGGCAAACCCGTGGAAGACTCGCACGAGTACGACGCCCCCTACTTCGGCGACGCGCGCGACTAACCCGCGCTAGCTTCCTTCGCCGCCACGCTGCGCAAGAACCACGGGCACGAATCCATCAGCGGGCAGCGCGTGCAGGCCGGGTTCCGCGCGAGACAGGTGCGCCGCCCGTGCTTAATGAAGAGCATGTGGAAACGATAGAACTGGTCCGCCGGCAGCATCGCCTCGAGCAGGTCGTGCGCCTGGTCAGCGGTGGCGCTCTCGGGAATCAGGTCCAGCCGCTTTGAAACGCGCTCGACGTGCGTATCCACCGGCAGTGCGGGGACGCCGAGCGCGAACAGCAGCACGCAGGCCGCCGTCTTCGGTCCGACGCCCGGGAGACTCCGCAGCCACGCCTTCGCCTCCGCTGGCGGGATGCTCGCGAGCCATTGCAGGTTCCACCCATCTTCCCGCGCTCGAATCTCGCGCAGGACCGCCTGGATGCGCGGCGCCTTCTGCCGCGCGAGCCCGCCCGGCTGGATGGTCGCTATCAACTCCTCGATGTCTGCGTCGGCGATGGCGTCCCACGAGGGGTGCGCGCGCATCATCGAGACGAAGGCGCGGCCGCTGTTCACGTCCGCCGTGTTCTGGGAAAGAATCGTCAGGATGAGTTCGGCCACGCCATCGCCACTGGGAGTGGCCACCGGCTCGCCGTAGAGCGTCGCCAGGCGGTCCATGATCTCGCCCGGCGTCATGGGAAGGCCTTCGCGGCACCCGAGGCGGCGATTCGCGGCAGAAACGGCACGCGGCCGACTTCCCGCGCATAGGTCGAATCACCGCGTTGGACCGCGAAGAACGCTTCCCAGAGGAACGACGTGTGCTTGCTGGCGAGCATCCAGGGCTTCGGCGCGCGCTTCAACATTCCATAAAACATGTAGGCGATGGTCCGCGCGGCCTCGAGTTCGGTCTGCACCTCGCGGTCGATGGCGTCCTGGTAGCCGGCCAGCGAACCGTTCCCGGCGAGCCCGCTGAGCACACTCCGCGCCGCCAGCCGCCCCGACTGGATCGCATAGGAGATGCCTTCCTCCGTGAACGCATCCGCCAGCCCGGCAGCGTCCCCGGCGATGAGCGCGCGGCCCGAGTGCAGCCGTTCGTGCCCCTGGCGCAGCCGAATCTTGTGGCCACGCTGGATCTCGACCGGCGCATTGCCGAGTTCGAGCCGGTCGAGGTAGAGCCGGATGAGCTTCTTCATGTTCCCGCCGAGCGCCGGCGGCACGACAATCCCAATAGAGAGCACCGAGCCCTTCGGAAAGAGCCACGCATAGCCCCACGGCTGGTAGCCGAGTTCGATCAGCGAGCGCGACCGGTAGCGTCGAAGCAGCTCCGCGGGCGCCTGCACCTCGACCTCCCAGGCGGGCAGTTCGGGGATATCGCCCCCGAGGCCCAGCATCTTGCCGCAGGGCGAGTGCGCGCCGTCCGCACAGATAAGGAACGACGAGGTCGCCGAAAAGCCGTCCGCGCAGTCCACCCGGAACCTCTCCGGTTGCTCCTCGATGGCCCGGACGGTTGATCCCGGCCGGAACTCGGCGCCAGCCTTGCGCGCATGTTCGAGCAGCAGCGCATCGAAGCGATCGCGCATCACCATGTGCGCGAAGGGCGTGCCGGAGTCCTTCAGGAAGCGGTCACGCCCGAATCGCGCGACGTCGAGCAGGTGCACCGAATCTTCGACCACGGAGTCGATCGGGAACGAGAGCAGGCGCTCCGTGCGCAGGGGGATACCGCCGCCGCACGCCTTGTAACGCGGGAACGTCGCCCGGTCGAGGAGGAGCACGCGCGCCCCGGAGGCGGAGGCTTCGCGCGCCGCAGTCGAACCAGCCGGGCCCGCGCCGATGACAATCAGGTCGAAATCTTGCACAACTGCCATGCTATCCGCCGCGAGACCTAGCCCCTAGTGAGCGAATTAACCACGCTATCCCGCATGACACGCGAAGAGATCCTGAAGCTCACGGATCTGACGAGCTGCGGCGGCTGAGCATCGAAAGCGGGCCCTGGTGCCCTGGCGCAGGTTCTGTCGCCTTTGCTTCCGATTTTCAGCGCAAACGCCGATGCCAACCTCCTCGTGGGGATGGGCACGGCGGACGACGCGGCCGTCTACCGCATCAATTCTCGAACGGCGCTCGTTGCGACGGTGGATTTCTTCGCCCCGAATGTGGATGACCCGTACACGTACGGCGCCATCGCTGCCACGAACGCGATGTCGGACGTTTTTGCCATGGGCGGCGAGGTGATGCTCGCGCTGAACATCGCGGCTTTCCCCGAAGATCTGCCGGGCGAGGCCGTGCGCGAAATTCTTCGTGGCGGCGCCGAAAAAGTGGCCGAAGCGGGCGGCGTCATCGCCGGCGGCCACACGGTCTGGGACCAGGAGCCGAAATACGGCCTCAGCGTCATCGGGCGCGTAAACCCGAACCGCATCCTCCGCAAGAACGGCCTCAAACCGGGCGATTACCTCTACCTGACGAAGCGGCTTGGCACCGGCTCGCTCCTCTCTGGGTCGAAGCAGCATAAGGTGAGCGAAGCGGAACTCGGTCCCGCGGTCGAAAGCATGCTCCAGTCGAACCGGCACGCCTCGCATCTCCTCCGCGAAGCGGGTGTCACCAGCGCTACAGACGTGACCGGTTTCGGGCTGCTCGGCCACCTCTGGGAGATGGTCAGCCAGTCGGGCGTGCGCGCTCGCATCGTCGCCGAGGCTCTCCCGGCCCTCCCCGGCGCACTCGACAGCCTCGGCCGCGGCACGGAGACCGGTGGCGGCGGCCGAAACCGCGAGTGGGTCGGCGCGAACGTCGAAGTCGCTGAGGACGTCTCGCCGGTGTTCCGCGGCCTCGCCTTCGACCCCCAGACCTCCGGCGGCCTGCTCTTCGCCTGTTCGAAGCGCCGCGCGGCGAAACTTGAGGCCACGGTCGCGCGCGACGGCCACAACCTCTGGCGAATTGGTAACGTCGAAGCCGGGAACCCTGCAATCCTCCTCGCAAATGGCTGATATGCCTCACGCCATAAGTTAAGAAGATTGTCCCTGCACGATCGTCGCCTATACTCAGATTGGCGGAAGAACGCGGAGGTGCGTGTGCCGGAGACTGCGGTAGCAACGGAATTCGAGACGGTGATCGGCCTCGAAGTGCACTCTCAGCTCATCACGAAGAGCAAGATGTTCTGCGGCTGCAGCGCCGACTACTCGGGTTCGGAGCCGAACACCCACGTCTGCCCGGTCTGCCTCGGGATGCCCGGCGTCCTCCCGGTCATCAACGAACGAGCGATCGAGTACATCTCGATGACCGGCCTCGCGCTCAACTGCAGCATCTCTGCGTTTAGCAAGTTCGACCGCAAGAACTATCACTACCCCGACCAGATGAAGGGCTACCAGATCTCCCAGTTCGACCTGCCCGTCTGCCACGACGGCTGGCTCGAAATCGAGGTCGACGGCGAGCCCCGCCGCAAGATCGGCATCACCCGCGTCCACATGGAAGAGGACACCGCGCGCCTGATGCATCGCACGGACCGCATCTCCGGCGAAACCTACAGCCTCGTCGATGTGAACCGCTCCGGCACGCCGCTCATGGAGATCGTCAGCGAGCCAGACATGCGTTCGCCGGCCGAAGCCCGAGCCTACCTCTTCCGCCTCCGCCAGATCCTGCGCTACATCGGCGTCAGCGAGGCGAACATGGAAGAGGGTAACTTCCGCTGCGACGCTAACGTCAGCCTGCGGCTCATCGGCGCGCCGGAGTTCGGCACCAAGGTCGAAGTCAAGAACATGAACAGCTTCCGCGCGGTCTTCGATGCCATCGCCTACGAACAGGTGCGGCAGGCCGAGATCCTGCGCTCCGGCGGGCGAATCATCCAGGAGACGCGCGGCTGGGTCGAAGAGCGCTCGGTGACCGTTTCCCAGCGCACCAAGGAAGACGCCAACGACTACCGCTACTTCCCCGACCCGGACCTGCCGCCGCTGAAGCTCAGCCGAACGTTCGTCGCCGAGATGACCGCGCGCCTGCCGATTCTCCCGCTCGAACGCGAGACACATTTCGAATCACTCGGCCTCTCCTCGTACGAATCCGTAACCCTCGCCGAAACTCGCGAGCGCGCGGACTACTTCGACGAAGTCATGAAGGCGCTTGGCGGAGAGCCGCTCCGGGGCGCGAAACTCGCTGCCAACTGGGTGCTCGGCGAAGTAGGCCGCTGGTCGAATGCGACTGGCCGCGACATCGCCGATTTCCCCGTCCCGGCAAGCGAACTCGCCGCGCTCATCGCGCTGGCCGAAGCCGGTGGTATCACTGGCCAGGTCGCCAAAGACGTATTCGATCGCATGGTCGAATCCGGCCAGTCCGCAGCTGCCATCGTGGAGGCCCAGGGGCTCTCCCAGATAAGCGGCTCGGACGAACTCCTTGCACTCGTCCAGAAAGCCATCGAGGCCAACCCGAAAGCCATCGCGGACTATCGCGCCGGCAAGGAGGCCTCGCTCAAGTTCCTCATGGGACAGGTGATGCGAGAGACCCGTGGACGCGCCAACCCGCAGGTAGTCCAGCAGTTGCTCGTGGAGGCACTAGGTTAAATGTTTAGATTGATTAGCGATATAACCCAACGGTGGTATACTCCCGCTCGATGACACTCCAGCAACTCCGTTCGCACAGCGTTTTTAAGTGGCTGTACCCGGGCATGCACATCAAGCGGTGGCTGCTGCTGCTCATCTTCGGCATCAGCCTGATGGGCCTCGGTTTCGCCTACATCCTCAAAGAGGCGTACCTCGTGGCCCCTCTGCCGGGCGCGTTCTACTACCTCACCCTGCAGTTCATTCCGCGCTGGGCGCGCGGCCTGTTATTCATGTCACTCTCGCTCAGCTCCGCTGGTTTCGCCGTCTGGAAGCTGAACGAATCGCTCCTCTGGGCCTTCGTTCGCCCCGGCGCGCGCGACAAGACCGAGAGCATGGCCGAGACCATCTACAACCGCCGCATCCTCAGCCGCGGGCCGAAGATCGTCGCGATTGGCGGCGGTACTGGCCTCTCGAACCTGCTCCGAGGCCTCAAGGACTATTCCGCGAACCTGACAGCGATCGTCACGGTCGCCGACGACGGCGGCAGCACGGGCCGCCTGCGCCAGGAGTTCGGCGTCATCGCCCCGGGCGACATCCGCCAGTGCATCGCCGCCCTCGCCGAGGCTGAGCCGCTCATGTCGAAGCTTTTCCAGTACCGCTTCAAAGAAGGCACCGGCCTGGAAGGGCACTCCTTCGGCAACCTCTTCATCGTCGCGATGAGCGAGGTGACCGGGAACTTCGAAGCCGCCGTCCACGAGACGAGCCGCGTCCTCAACGTTCGCGGGACCATCCTCCCTTCGACCCTCGAAGACGTGACCTTGAGCGCCCGCACTCACCAGAACGAGATGGTCCATGGCGAACACAACATCTCCGAGAAGGGCGGCGCAATTCGCGACCTCTATCTCAATCCGCCCTGGGCCGAGGCACACCCCGACTCTGTGCGCGCGATTCTCGATGCTGACCTCGTCGTCATCGGACCCGGGAGCCTCTACACGAGCGTCATCCCGAACGTCCTTGTCGATGGCATCCAGAAGGCGCTCGCGGCGACTTCGGCGATGAAAGTCTTCGTCTGCAACGTCGCTACCCAGCACGGCGAGACCGACGGTTTCTCCGTGCTCGACCATGTCGATGTCATCCAGCGCCATGCCGGCAAGGGTGTCATCCACGCGGTTATCGCGAACAACAACCTCCCGCGCGAACCCCTGCCCGAATCGTGGCATTCCTCCCCCGTGGACACGGTGAAGAATGGCGACGTGCGGCTCAACGGGATCCGCCTGATCGAAGCCGACGTCGTGGCCGACGAGAATCGTTACCGCCACGATCCGGACAAACTCGCGGCTACAATTCTGCGGTTGTACGATGAAAAAGACGTGGTGACGGCAAAATCGCGGGTACACGCCGCAGAACCAGCCGTCCTGGTTGGACGATAGAAAACATGTTGAACATTCTTCAGATAGTCATTTCGGTCATTCTCATCACCATCATCCTCCTCCAGGTGAAGGGTTCCGGCTTCGGCGCGGCGCTCGGCGGCATGTCCGGCGGGTCGGTTTATCGCACCAAGCGTGGCCTTGAGAAGACGCTCTTCCAGGCGACGATCATCCTCGTCGGCGTATTCCTGTTCGTATCCTTCCTGAGCGTCATCTCCCAGAAGTAACGGCGGTAGTATGCAGCGACGCGCCCCGCAGGTAGGGCCGAGGCGGCGGACCAAACTCCTGGTCCTCGGCGTTTTCACCTTCGGCATCATCGCCGCAATAGTCGCCTTCTGGCTCCGGGTCTCGGGCACCGAAAGCGTCGTCATCAACGACGATGTCGAGTACGTGGAGGGTGTCGCGGGCACCTGGCAGCGCGTCAACCCGCTCTTCGCCTCCGCGAACGAAGTCGACCAGGATATTGCCGCGCTCGTCTTTTCCGGGCTCATCCGGGTTGGCGCGAACGGCGAACCTACGCCCGATCTGCTCGCCCAGCTCCCCACGGTCAGCGGGGACGGCCAGACCTACACTTTCACCCTCCGCCCGGGCCTGAAATGGCACGACGGCGAGCCGCTGACCGCCAGCGACGTGCGCTTCACCATCGAACGCCTCCAGGATGCGGACTTCCGCGGTGATCCCCTGCTCGCCGCCGGCTGGGAAGGCGTCAGCATCACTGTCGAAACCGAGACGACGTTCGTCCTTCGCCTGCAGGCGGCGTCCGCGCCATTCCTCGTTCGCAGCGCGACGATCGGCATCCTCCCGGAGCACTCGCTCCAGGGAAAGACCTCCGGCGCGCTGTTCGATGACCCGTTCAACGCCGCCCCGGTTGGCAGCGGGCCCTACCGGCTCGAATCGCTGAACTCGCAGGAGGCAGTCCTTCGCGCGAATGGCGACTACCACGATGGCCGCCCCGAGATCGACGTCGTCCGCCTGCGATTCTTCGCCGATTACCCGGCCGCACTCCGCGCCATGCAGGCTCAGCGCCTCGACGGTCTCTACCTGCGGAATTTCACGAATGCCGCCGTCGCCTCCGAGATTGAATCGCTCGAGGATGTCGATATCGACCGCGTGACGAGCTCGGCGACCACGATGCTCTACCTCAACAACAGCCAGTTCGCGCTCTTCGGCGATGCTCGCGTCCGCCAGGCGATCTCCCTCGCGATCGACCGCGAACGGCTCACCCGCGAGATCTTCGGCGACTTCGCACAGCCCTCGGCGTCCCAGGTCGCGCCTTCGAGCTGGGCCTACACCGCCGACTACGACACCCAGCGCGAGGCGAATGTCGAAGAGGCGAAATCTTTGCTGGCGGCCGCCGGCTGGGTTCTGCCACCGGCGACCGGCGTGCTGACGAAGGAGGGCGGCGAGTTCCGCTTCACAATTCGCACCGATTCGGACCAGACGCGCATCGCCGTGGCGAACGCCATCGCCCTCGACCTCGAACCGCTCGGTATTCGCGCCACGGTCGTGAGCACGACGTTCTCGGTGCTCCGCCGCGACTTCCTCCAGGAGCGCAAATACGACGCCGCAGTCGCGAACTGGGACCAGGGCGCCGACCCGGACCCCTACGCCGCCTGGCACAGCTCCCAGATGGGTACAGCAGGCCTGAACCTCGCGAACTTCGCCGACGCCATCGTCGACGAACTCATCGGCAAGGCGCGCACCGTCTCCGACCAAACCGTCCGCCAGGACCTCTACCGCCAGTTCCAGGAGAAGTGGGAGGAGCTCGCGCCGAGCATCGTGCTCCTCTACCCCGAGGGCGTCTACATCCGCACCAACGCTATCGAGGCCCCGGAGACAGGCACGCTCTTCTCGCCGGACATGCGCTTCGACACCATCAGCCAATGGAAGCGGTAGAGGGTCCAGGAAATAGGCTGAAGGAAATAGAAAAGAGGCAATTCAAGGCGCGGGTCAGAGACCATTTCGAACCCCACGTTCCTATTTCCTATTTTCTCGACCCTATTTCCTGCGAGTTGGTACGCTGCACATTGTGACTCCCCAGGACATCAGGATTGTATTTATGGGCTCGCCGGCATTTGCGGTGCCGTCGCTGCGTGCGCTCGTCGAGGCGGGCTACGACGTCGTCGCCGTCATGGCACAGCCAGATCGACCGGCCGGGCGCGGCAGCAAGGTGCAGTTCGGCCCGGTGAAGGCGCTCGCGGTCGAACTCGGCATCCCGGTCTACCAGCCGGAGAAGCTACGCGACCCGGACGTGGCGGCTCACGTCGCCAGATTCGCGCCCACGGCCTTCGTCGTCGCCGCCTACGGCAAGATCATCCCGAATGCGATTCTTTCGCTGCCTACGCGCGGCGCCCTGAACGTCCACGCCTCGCTCCTGCCCCGCTGGCGAGGCGCCTCGCCCATCGAGGCTGCAATCCTCGCCGGCGACCCCGAAGCAGGCGTGAGCATCATGGAGGTGGTCCAGAAGATGGACGCCGGGCCGGTCGTCAGCAAAGTCGCCCTGCCGATTCGCGCGGACCACACCGGCGGCACGCTCGAAGCCGACCTGGCCATTGCCGGTGCGAACCTGCTCGTCGAGTCATTCCCTGGCTGGCTGGCCGCGACGTCCGAAGTCACCCCGCAGGACGAGTCACTCGTCACCTACTGCACGCTCATCGCGAAGGAAGACGGGGCCCTCCGCGCGGCCATGAGCGTCGCCGAGGCCGAGCGGGCAGTTCGCGCATTCAATCCCTGGCCGGGAGCCTATATTGCAATCGGCGAAGAGCGCCTGACCGCCTGGGAGGCGCATGTGGACACGACTATCACGGAAAATCCCGCCCCGGGGGCACTGCTGGCGACGAGCCGCTCGCTCGCGGTCGGCTTCGAAGATGGCTGGCTCGCCCTCGACGTGGTGCAGCGGCCGGGCGGCAAGCGCCAGCCGGTGCGCGAGTACCTGAACGGCATCCGCGGGCGCGGCGCCATGCCGGCCTCGGCGGTGCTCGCATGAGCGACCTCTACGGCATGACCGTCCCCGAAATCCAGGACATCGTCGTCTCCAGCGGCGGCGCGCCCTACCGAACGAAGCAGCTCGTCCAGGCGCTCTACAAGGACTTCGCCCCGGACCTCGACAGTATCGTCCCGCTCCCGGCGATGCTGCGCGATTCGCTGAAGGCGGCGAACGCGGTCATCGGCACCGCCACCGAGGTCCGCCGCGTCGTCAGCGACGACTTCGAAGTGACGAAACTGCTGCTCAAGATGTCCTCGGGCACCCTCGTCGAGACCGTGCTCATGCAGTATCCCGAGGCGGGCAAGCACCCGCGCTCGACCGTTTGCGTCTCCACCCAGGCTGGCTGCGCGATGGCCTGCGTCTTCTGCGCGACCGGCCAGATGGGCTTCCAGCGCAACCTCTCGGCGGCCGAAATCGTTTCCCAGGTCATCCACTTCGCCCGCCTGCTCAAGACGCGCGGACAGCACGTGACCAACGTCGTCTTTATGGGCATGGGCGAACCGCTCGCGAACTACGACGAGACGATCCGCGCGGTCCGCCTCCTGACGAGCCCTGAAACCTTCGGGCTCGCCCAACGAGCAGTCACCATCAGCACAGTCGGCATCCTTCGCAGCATCGAAAAGCTGGCCGACGAGAACCTCCAGGACGGCCTCGCAATATCGCTGCACTCGCCGGACAACGAGCTTCGCCACAACCTCGTGCCCACGGCCGGCAAGCGGTCAGTCGATGCCCTGCTCGCGGCTGCGCGCGTCTACTTCCTCAAGACTGGCCGCCGCGTGACATTCGAATACGCGCTCATCGACCGCGTGAACGACACGCCGGAACTCGCCGCCCAGCTCGCGAAAGTTCTTCGCGGCAGCGGCGCGCACGTGAACCTGATCCCGGTGAATCCCACCGATGGCGACTACCGGCGGCCATCGCGTACGCGGGTTCTCGCCTTCGAAGCCGTCCTCCGCGAGGCAGGCGTGAACTGCACCGTCCGCGTCGAAAAAGGCAGCGAGATCAGCGCGGCCTGTGGCCAGCTTCGCACCGACCACGACCGCATCATCCCCATCGAGACGATCGCCGCGCTCTAGATAATCTCGGCGTTCTTTAGTCGCTCGATGTCTTCCCAGGTGTAGCCGCTATCCAGCAGGACGGCTTCCGTGTGCTCGCCGAGCTGCGGGGCCGGGCCGCGCGGACCCACTTCGGTCTTCGTCATCCGGATTGGCGAGCCAACCACGCGAATTTCGCCGAAGTTCGGGTGGTCCATGGTGGTCACGTATTTGTTCGCGAGCACCTGTGGCTCCTGGGCCATCGCCGCGTAGTCATTGACCGGGCCGGCCGGGATATCCGCCTTCTTGAGCGCCTTGAGCCACTCTGCGCGCGGCCGCTTGATGAACGAGATGTCCAACTCTTCGAGCAGCGCCTCGCGATTCGCCATGCGGCCCTGCGCGTCAAAACGCGGGTCGCAGGCGAGATCCTCGCGGTCGAGCACAGTGCAGAGCCGTGGCCACCACTTCGGGTCGAGCACGCCGAGCGATATCCAGAGCCCGTCGGCGCACTCGTAGTGCGTGAAAATCGGGTTCGCACGTTGCGGCGTCGGCCCCTGGCGGTTGTGGCGCAGGAAACCGGTGATCTGGAGCGACTGGAGCGCGATCTGCGAACCGAGCAGCGAGGCATCGACGTGCTGGCCAACTCCCGTGCGCTCGCGTGCCAGCAGCGCAGAGGAGATGCCGAGCGCGAAGATCATCGCTCCAACCTGGTCGGCGGTGCCGCCCATGAGGCTCACCGGGCGATTCCCAGGCCCACCGCCCTGGTTGATCATGATCCCGCCCATGGCCTGTCCGATGGAATCGAACGACGGCTCGGCGGCATCGGGGCCTTCGGAACCGAAGCCCGAGGCGCTGGCCGTGATGATCTTGGGGTTGATCTTGCTCAACGTGTCATAATCCATGTTGAAGCGTTTCATCACGCCCGGCCGGAAGTTGTCTGTGACCACGTCGAAATCCTGCACCAGCCGGTGAAGGATCGCCTGGCCTTCGGCGGTGCGGCTGTCGATCGTGATCGATCGCTTGTTCCGGTTGTGGGCTTCGAAGTAGGCGCACCAGCCGTCGGGCTGGAGGCCAAGGCTGCGGCCGAGGTCGCCGTTGAGGCGCTCTTCCACCTTGACGACGTCGGCGCCAAGGTCGGAGAGCAGGACCGTCGCGTACGGTCCCTGCTGGTATCGAGTGAAGTCGAGGATACGGATGCCATCGAGGGGTCCGGGTCCAGGCATGAAGGGCCTCCTGAACCAGCGCCGGATAGGCGCCGTGAATTGGCGCGAATGATACACGAATCCCCACCGGGTGGCAGTTGGATACGGTCCCGTTGTAAAACTCTCCGCGAAGGACGGTCGGTGGGGAGTGGCGCTAGTTTCGGCGGGGGTCGTCCGGAAAGAGCGCGTACATCGCCAGTTTGCCGCGCTGCCGGGCCAGCACATCCCGGAAGAGCTGCTCCGGTTCGAGCGTGAACACGTCCCCGGGCCTGGTGGGAACCGTGAACCAGGCGCCCTCCTCTATCTCATTGTCGAGTTGCCCGGCGGTCCAGCCGGCATAGCCGAGGAAGAACCGCACCGCTTCGAGGCCGACCGGGTGCACATCCGGCGCCGACCCGAGATTCACGAGTCCGAGCCCATTGCGTGCCGGGATCCAGCCGTCATGGTCCTCTTCGGCCGCAAGTTCGTCCCGTGCCTTGCCGAGTGCGAACACCGCATCCCGTTCGACCGGGCCACCGCGAAAAAGCACGGGCGGCTGCGAGGCGAGACCTGCCCAGTCGCGCAGGTGGTCGGCGACGGCAACTTCGTAGATTGGCCGGTTGAGAATGAGGCCAAGCGCACCATCCGGCCCGTGCGAGCAGACGTAAATCACCGTCCGCTTGAAGTTGTGGTCGATAAGATCAGGTGAAGCGACGAGAAGCTGACCGGAAAGGGAATCCATGGGTGACTCGTGGGCGTAAATGGATGTGAAATGGCCGCCCGGAGGGGGCGGCCATTTCGCTTTGTATTTCTTGCGGAAATCGCGATCTAGGCGCCAGGTCCGCCGACGCGCCTAGTCTAGCATCGGGCCTATCCGGGGCAAGTTGGCAGGGCTGGGGCGACAGGCGCGCGTGCTCTACAATCGGCGCGTGCCACTCATCATCGGGGTTACCGGGTCCATCGCCGCGGGCAAGAGTCTCCTCTCTGCCCGTCTCGTCGAACAGCACGACGTCATGCACGTCGACGCCGACCGGGAGGCGCATCGCCTCTACGCGCCCGGCACCGAGGGCTTCACGCGTGTGGTCGCCGAATTCGGTGACGACGTTGTCGGAGCGGACGGCGCAGTCGACCGGCGCGTCCTCGGCGCGAAAGTATTCGGCAATCCCGAACGAATGGCCGCCCTACGCACGGCGATGGGCGACATCCCCGCCTTCTTCAACGCCATGATCGATGGCTGGTCGCGCGACCTCCCCGACGATGCCGTGGCCGTCTACGAGGCGGTGAATCTCATCGAGAACGGCTACATGGCGCGCTGTCACACTGCCTGGCTCGTGGTCTGCGAGCCGGAGACGGCGATAGCGCGGATGGTCGCCAACCGCGGCCTCACGCGCGAGGAAGCCGAGCAGCGCCTCGCCTCGGCGCGCGACTGGCGCGAGCGCGAACCCGCCGCGGACCGAATCTTTCATAACGACGGCACGATCGAGTCTTACATGGCCGAAGTCGATGCCGCCTTCGCCGAGACGTACGCCGCCTACCGCGCCGGGACCCTCCCCCGGCCGCGCTGGTTCGAGACTCAGCCAGCGACGTAGATTTCGCGGCCAACCGTCGAAACCAGCCGTTATTGGAGCTTCGAATACGGCAGCGGGTTCAGGTAGGACGTCGATTCCTCCGGCGCGCCTTCGCGGAGAGCGGCGACAAGTTCGGCCATCGGGTCGCCGGGGCGATAGCTAAGGTCCGGCACGCCATTCTCGTAGACCCAGAGGTCCGTGAGTTCGCCGCGTGTGCCAATCGAGGTCTCGTAGGCGGTTGCGAGCGCCATCCGCCCGCTCGCATCGACGATATCAGCCAGCTTGTCGAGCGCGGCCATGGTCGCGGGTTGCCCGCCGTACTTCATCCCGAGGACGGCCCGGAGGTACTGGCGCGGCTTCTCCGGCCGGGCGGCGAGCTGCTTCTCCAGCCGCGCCTCGGTGGCGTAGGGCACGATGTTCGCGACCTTCACCGTCTCCTTCACGTGCCAGGAGCCAGCGACCGAGGCCAGGGACGCGAGGAACGCGGCATCCTTGCGCAGCGCGATCCCGGCTTTCTCGTATTCGCCCGCGGATTCGAAGCGGATGACGAGCACATCCTCGCCCATCGGCCCGGTGGTGCGCTTGAACGCGCCGAGGACATCGAACCCATTACGGCCCATCGCAGGGATGACGTCCGTCCCATACCAGTCGACCCATTTGTCGAAGACGGTGTTGGTGAGCGGCTTCACCGCGTGGACGACTTCGACGAGGACAGTCATGGCAGGCTCCGGGCGCGAAAAGCGCGCTGCGGATTCTAACAGTAGAATTGCGCGCTGGTATCCGGACCAGGGAGGCGGCTAGATTGGCGGTCCCAGAATTTCAAACGTTTCTGCTCCCTCTCCTGCGCCTCGTTAGCGACGATCGCGAGCACACTATTCCGGAGGTGAGGGAACGGCTTGCCGAAGAGATGAACCTCACTCAGGAAGATCGTGCAGAATTGGTTCCGTCGGGCAGGAAGACCCGAGTGCAGGATCGGGTGGCCTGGGCGAAGACGTACCTGCAGGCTGCAGGCCTGATTGAAACGCCTGCTCGAGCTCGATTTAGAATCACTTCTGAGGGACATCGCCTACTCGAGACAAATCCACCTCGAATCGACAGCGGCCTCCTTCGACGATACGAATCTTTTCGCCAGTTCCAACGTCCCAATGCCAACTCGCCGAAGACGAACGAACCGATAGCGCTGGTTAGCGCGGGACCGATTCCGGAAGCGCTTACACCGTCGGACGCGATGGAGGCTGCCTACAGCCAGCACCGGGAAGCCCTTGTCGAGGATCTCCTGGGCCACGTCAGAACGATGTCACCTGCCTTTTTCGAACGTGCCGTCGTCAAGCTCATGATTCGCCTTGGTTATGGCGGGACAGAAGGACGAGGAAGCAGCCTGGGAGGGTCCGGGGACGGCGGAGTGGACGGGGTCATCTACGAAGATAAGCTCGGGCTGGATCTCGTGTATTTGCAGGCGAAGCGATGGGACGCCCCCGTTGGACGGCCGGTCG